>JAGOVZ010000120.1 GCA_018060485.1 Ottowia sp.
TGGTCTTGACGTAGTCGACCTTCACGTTCGGCCCCATCGCCTTGGCGAGCGACTGGGCGAGATCGACGTCGATGCCTTCGTACTGGCCGCTCGGCAGCAGAAAGCCGAACGGCTTGTAGTCGCCCGGGATACAGGCCTTGAGCACGCCGCGCTGCATCAAGGTATCGAGCGTGGAGGCGTGTCGCGTGGCGGGCGTGGCGGCGCAAAGGTCAGTGTACGGAAATGGCAACCGCGCTGGCGAGCTTGATACCATAGCCAGCATCGCGTACCGGGTCGCAAGTACCCCACAGGTGCGCACAGGGGACAAGACTCATGAGACGAGCACAGTTGAGGTGGGCAACCGCCGCGATGTTGATGTGCATGGCCGCTTCGTCGCAGGCGAGTGTGCTATGGGAACGGTATCGTGGCCAGCAGTATGTGCCCACGCCACTTATCCCGCCCAATTACGACCACGTGACGGGCGCGGCAAACGACACCACGGCCATCGACCGATTGCTGGTCTTGGCTGGTGGTGGCGCCGCCAATGCGGCGGACAGTGGCAGCAGCGCGCAAGTCAACTGGTCGGTGGCCGATCAGCAACTGTGCGACACCAGTCGAAACGCCAGCTCGGACGCGTGTGTCAAACGCGCGATGGGCCAGGTGATGTACACCGTGTTGCGCTTTCCACAGGCCGGCAGCTACACCCTGAGCCTGAGCCACGACGATGCCGGCGGCCTGGATCTGGCCAGCGATGCGGGCGGCCCGGGCTACCGAGACGCGCCGTTTCAGCCCGTGGCGCGCCTGCCCCGGTGGACCGGTCAAGCCGCGCCAGAGACGCTGACCACCTACACCACGACCCAACCGAACGCATGCGTGCTGGCGCGCCTGACGTGGAACAACTGGGGCACGACCAACCACTACGGCCTGTACTGGTCCGGCCCAGGCATTGTCGGCACCGCGCTGGTGCCGGCGTCTGCCTTGCTGGACCCATCGGTCACGCAGGCCGCCAACTGCATCATGCCGATCGACGCCGCGAACGACAGCGCGGCGCTTGCGCCGGGCGCGCCTTCGGTGCTGGTGCCCGTGCTGGCCAACGACACCGCCGGCAACGGGGGCACCCTCGACGCCGCGTCGGTGGCGGTCGTCACGCCGCCGGCTGCAGGCAGCGCCACCTGCACTGCGGCCGGTTGCACCTATACGCCACCAGCGGGCGGGTTGACGGCGTCTGTCACCTTCACCTACCGCGTTTGCCTGGCCGCGCCCAACCAGGCGCTGTGCGACGTCGCCACGGTCACCATCGCGCCGGCCGCTGCCGGCGGGGTCGCTGCCGTGCCGGTGGGTGGGCGCGAGGCGCTGGCAGCGCTGTCGCTGCTGCTGGGACTGGCGGGGATTTGGCATCGGCGCCGCCGCATCTGAGGCCCTGGTCGTGCGACCGCGCTCGGCGCGCGACTTGCCAGCCCCGCCGGGCGTGGCTGGGTGAGCGCGAGCGATGGCGGCACATTGCACGAGCCGAAGGCGACTTGCGTTGTGTCATCCAATGCGGTGACCGCAAGCGCCACAATCCAGGGATTTAGCGCCCGCGCTGCCCCGCACTCGAGTCACCATGGACCAGCACTACCTCACCCCCCTGTTCGAGCCGCAGTCGATCCTGCTCTTCACCGGCCCGCAGAGCGCGCCCGAGCAGCAGACGCCGCAGGCGCGCGCGCTGCTGGCGCACATGGCGCAGCAGCCGTTCAAGGGGCGGGTGACGCCGCTGGACATTCACACCACCGGCACGCTGGCCGATCTGGCGCAAGCGCGCGCCGATCTGGCCATCATCGCGTTGCCCGAGGACGAAATCGTGCCCGCACTGGAGCTGGCCGGGCGCATCAAGGTTAAAGCGGCGCTGGTGCTGTCGGCCGGCATCGGCGCGGCCAAGGCGCAGGAGATGCACCGCGTGGCGCAGCGCCACGGCATGTGGCTGCTGGGGCCGAACAGTCAGGGCCTGCAGCGGCCCGATCTGCAACTCAACGCCAGTTCGGCCGGCGCGCTGGCGGCGACCGGGCAGCTGGCGCTGGTGTCGCAGTCGGGCGCGCTCACGGCGTCGATCCTCGACTGGGCGCGGCAGAACCACGTCGGCTTTTCGGCCGTGGTGGCGCTGGGCGCGCACACGCAGGTCGGGCTGGCCGACGTGCTGGATTTTCTGGCCAACGACCGGCGCACGCAGGGCATCGTGGTCTACATGGAAGGCATTGCCAACGCGCGGCGCTTTACCAGCGCGCTGCGCGCGGCGGCCAACGCCAAGCCGGTAGTGGTGCTGAAGGCCGGCCGCAAGCAGGACGGCAACGTGGCCGCGCAGACGCACTCGGGCGCCATCGTCGGCAGCGACGAGGTGTGGGGCGCCGTGCTGCGCCGCGCCGGCGCGGTGCGCGTGCGCTCCTTCGTCGAGCTGTTCTCGGCCGCCAAGTGCCTGGCCTCGCGCTACCGCCCGGTCGGCCGGCGCCTGGGCATCATCACCAACGGCGGCGGCCCCGGCGTGCTGGCGGCCGATTACGTGAACGAGCTGGCGCTGCAACTGGGCGTGCTGTCCGACGAGAACGCCCGCACGCTGGCGCAGCTGGTGCCCAAGGCCGCGTCGCTGACCGATCTGATCGACCTGTCCGAAGACGCCACGCCAGAGCACTACAAGGCCGCGCTCGACATCGCCGCCAAGGACAAGCAGCTCGATGGCGTGCTGGTCATCTATTCGCCCAAGTTCGGCGGCGATGCCGAGGCCGTGGCGCGCGAGCTGGTGCAGATCAAGCCGCGCATGAGCAAACCGCTGGTGGCTTGCTGGATGGGTGATTCGTCGGTGCAGCCGGCGCGCCACGCCCTGGCCGAGGCGCAGATTCCGAGCTTTCGCACGCCCGAGGCGGCCGTCGGCGCCTTTGGCAACATCGCCAGCTTTTATCAGAACCAGCAGCTCTTGCAGCAGACGCCGCCGCCGCTGTCGCCCGGCGCACCGCCCGACGTGGAAGGCGCGCGCCTGCTGATCGAAAGCGTGCTGACCGAGCGCCGCAAGGTGCTGACCGAAATGGAATCGAAGGCGCTGCTGGCGGCCTTTCACGTGCCCGTCACGCAGACGCTGCTGGCGCGCAGCAGCAACGAGGCGATGCTGATCGCCAGCCAGATCGGCTACCCCGTGGCGCTGAAGATCGACTCGCCCGACATCAGCCACAAGAGCGATGTCGGCGGCGTGGCGCTGAACGTGATGAACGCCACCGCCGTGCGCGACATCTGGCAGGACATGGTGGAAGCGGTGCGCGCCAAGCAGCCCGATGCGCGCATCAACGGCGTCACCGTGCAGGCCATGGCGCGCAAGAAGCGCGGGCGCGAGCTGTACATCGGCGTGGTCACCGACGACCCGTTCGGCCCCGTCATCGCCTTTGGCGCCGGCGGCACCATGATCGAGTTGATGAACGACCACGCCATGGAGCTGCCGCCGCTCAACCAGTTCCTGGCGCGCCGACTCATCGAACGCTCGCGCGTGCACGAGACGCTGGGCGCCTGGCGCGGCGCGCCGGCCGTCGACATGGCGGCGCTGGAGCAGGTGCTGCTGCGCGTGTCCGAGATGGTGTGCGAGCTGCCTCAGCTGCGCGAGATGGACATCAACCCCATCATCGTCGACGAGCAGGGCGCCATCGCGGTCGATGCGCGCATCGTCATCGGCCCGGCAGTGCAGACTTCGCCCGGCCGCGCCGGCAAGTACGGCCACCTGTCGATCCTGCCCTACCCGCAGCGCTACGAGCAGGTGTGGCCGCTGCGCGGCGGCGGTGAATACATCATCCGGCCGATTCACCCGGACGACGCCGACATGCTGCAGGACTTGATGAAGCGCCTGACGCCCGAGGCGCGCTACTTCCGCTTTGTCTCCAACATGGCCGAGCTGCCGCCCGGCATGCTGTCGCGCTTCACCTTGATCGACTACGACCGCGAGATGGCGCTGTGCGCGGTGGTCGAGGAAGAAAGCATCAGCGACAGCGGCGAGAAGCTGACCAAGGAAAAGATCATCGGCGTCTCGCGCTACATCACCAACCCCGACCAGACGAGCTGCGAATTTTCGCTGGTGGTGGATGGCGCCTACGGCGGCCAGGGCGTGGGCACGCGCCTGATGCTGAGCATCATGGACGTGGCGCGCGAGAAAGGCCTGCGAGAGATCATCGGCCTGGTGCTGACGCAGAACAACGGCATGCTGAAGCTGATGCGCAGCCTGGGCTTCGAGGTGAAGGCGTACGCGGAAGACCCGGACTTCCGGCTGGTCACGCACCCATTGTGATAACTATCAAAATGTGAGCTACTGGCGCTTGTCTGGCAAGCGCTGGCAGCTTTTTTTCTCATGGATGAGCCCGTCAACAGTCCGACGGCCGATCATCCGTTCGGGTTGAGCTTGTCGAAGCCTGGGTCTCTCACGCGAACGGGCTTGGATTGTTTGCGGGTTTGGCGACAAACCTGCCGCGCTCATCACCTGGGCGCATCCAGCAGATCGCGCGCCACGATCTCCTTCATGATCTCCGACGTGCCGGCGTAGATGCGCTCGATGCGGGCGTCGGCGTACGCGCGGGCAATCGGGTAGTCAGCCATGTAGCCGTAGCCGCCAAACAGCTGCAGGCACTCGTCGGTCACGCGGCCGAGCAGTTCGCTGTGCCACAGTTTGCCGGCGGCGGCGCCCACGGCGTCGAGTTCGCCCGCCAGGTGCTGGGCGATGAGCGTGTCGCAATACGCGCGGCCGGCGGTGATGTCGGTGGCCAGGGCGGCCAGCTTGAAGCGCGTGTTCTGAAAGTCGGCCACGCGCTGGCGGAACGCCTTGCGCTCCTTCACGTAGTCCACCGTCCACTGCAGCGCCGCCTCGGCGCGCGCCTGGCAGCCGACGCTGACCAGCAGGCGCTCTTGCGCCAGCTTCTGCATCAGGTATTTGAAGCCCTGGCCTTCTTCGCCCAGCAGGTGACTGGCCGGCACGCGCACCTCTTCGAAGAACAGCTCTGCCGTGTCCTGCGCGTGCTGGCCGATCTTGCGCAGGTTGCGCCCGCGCGTGAAGCCGGGCATGCCGCGCTCGACGACGAGCAGCGATACGCCGCGGGCGCCCTGGTCCGGCTCGGTCTTGCAGGCCACCACCACCACGTCGGCGTTGTGGCCGTTGGTGATGAAGGTCTTCTGGCCGCTCAGCACGTAGTGCTCGCCGTCGCGCCGCGCCTGCGTGCGGATGGCGGCCACGTCGCTGCCGGTGCCGGGCTCGGTCATGGCGATGGCGGCGATCTTCTCGCCCGCCACCATGGCCGGCAGCAGCGCCTGTTGCAGCGCGGGCGTGCCATGCGCCGCCAGGTAGGGCGCGACGATGACCGAATGCAGCGGAAAGCCCGGGCCGGTGGCGCCGATGCGGCCCAGTTCCTCGGCGACGATGAAGTCGAACAGCAGGTCCGCGCCCGGGCCACCCAGCGCCTCGGGCAGCCAGCAGCACAGCAGGCCGTTGGCGCCCGCATGCTGCCACAGCGCGCGCGGCACGCCGTGGGCGTCTTCCCAGGCGGCGTGGTGGGGGGCGATCTCCTGCGCGCAGAAGCGGCGCACCTGTTCGCGGAAGGCGTCGTGTTCCGCGGTGAAGAGGGGGCGCGCCTGGGTATGCATACGCGCAACTGTACCCATTCGCCCTGGGTAGTGGTATCGCCTGGAGGCCCGGATATGCTGGCAGCCAGCGACCTGCGGGCGCAGGCTGGCGTACCCGCGCGGGCCCGATGGCCGCCATCCGTGGGTTTCTTTCTGGACCGCCATGACTTCGTACCGACTTCTCCAGGGGCTGACCGGCGTGCTGGCCTTGATTCCCATCCTGACCGGGGCCATCACCATGATGGGCGTGCATGACCCGCTGTACGCCGCTCTGGACCTGCCGGGGAATCCGCTGTTGGACAGCAACCTGCGCTTTCTGGGCGGCGTCTGGCTGGGCCTGGGGTTGGCCGCGTTCTGGATGGTGCCGCGCCTGCACGCGCAGACGGTGCTGTTTCGCGTCGTCTGGGGCGCCATCTTCATCGGCGGCCTGGGCCGCCTGTTGTCGATGCTGGTCGTCGGCTGGCCACCGGCGCCGTTCATTGCCTTTACCGTATTGGAGATCGTCGGCGCGCCGCTGTTCGTGGGCTGGCATGCGCGGGTGGTCAACCCGTTGCCGCGCTGACTTGGGTGCCTCGCACACGCAGGTCGGCGGCCACGGCTGGCGGGTCAGGGCAGGGCGGGTGCCAGCGCGGGCAGGCGCGCCTCGATCGCCTCGGCCACGCCCAGGCACACATCCTCGCGAAAGCGCGCGGCCACGATCTGGATGCCGACGGGCACCCCGTTGCCCACGTTGCCGGTGGTCAGCGCCAGCGCGGGCAGGCCGGTCAGGGGCAGGGCGATCTGGCTCATCTGCGCGGACCACACGCGCTGGTAGCTGGCGGCGTCCTTCAGGTCCAGGTCGTCCTCGAACGGCAGCTCGGCGCTGAGCGGCAGCAGCACGGCGCTGTAGCGCTCGGCCAGAAAGCGTTGCCAGGCGCGTGCCAGCGTGGCGCGGCGCACCAGCGCGTCGCTGTACTGCGGCAAGCCGATGCCGCGCGCGAACTCGGCCTGGCCGGCCAACGCGGCGATGGCGCCGGGATCGCCTTCGGCCTCGGCGGCTTGCACCATGGCGTCGTAGCCGTCGCCCATCCACAGGGTGATGAGCAGGGGCACGGCCTCCTGCAGCGGCGGCAGGGCGTCCACCTCGTCCACCACCCAGCCGGCATCACGCAGGCGGTCGGCGCTGTCCAGCAGGGCGGCGCAGATCTCGGGTGCGGTGGCCATGCCGTCGGGGCGCAGACAGACAGCGGCGCGGCGCGGCAGGTCGGGGCCCGACAGCGGCACGGGCGCGTACCAGGGGTCGCGCGTGTCGGGCCGCGCCATGGCCGCCAGGCCCAGGCGCAGGTCGTCCACGGTGCGCGCCAGCGGACCGGACACGGCCATGATCTGCCCGCCGATGCTGCGGTCTTTGGGCGCCGTGGCGTTGAAGTTGGCCACCCGCCCCAGGCTCGGCCGCAGGCCGTGCACGCCGCAGGCGTAGGCCGGGTAGCGGACGGAGCCGGCGATGTCGGTGCCGTGCGCGATGGCGCCCAACCCGGCCGCCACCGCGCTGGCCGCGCCGCCGGACGAGCCGCCGGGTGTCAGCGCCGCGTTGCGCGGGTTGAGCGTGCGGCCGTGCAGCTGGTTGCTGGTGAACCAGCGGTAGCAGAACGCGGGCACGTTGGTGCGCCCCAGCAGCACGGCGCCGTCCGCCATCAGGCCGCGCACCATGGGGGCGTCTTCGGTGGCGATCAAGTCCTTTTGCGATTTCAGGCCGTTGGTGGTGGCGTAGCCGGCCTGGTCGACGTTGACCTTTGTGGTGATGGGCACGCCTGCCAGCGGCCCGGGGTCTTCGCCGCGCGCCAGCGCGGCATCGATGGCGGCGGCGCGCGCCAGCACCTCGTCGGGCCGGCATTCGACGATGGCGTTCAGGCGCGGGTTGACCGCGTCCACGCGGGCCAGCGCAGCACGCGCGACCTCGGTGGCGCTGACCTGGTGGGCGCGCACCAGCGCGGCGGTCTGGCTGGCGGGCAGGCGCCACAGGGCGTCGGGGATGGTGGGCTGGGGCATGGGGTCTCCTGGTGTTGTGTGGCGTCGATCTGTCGAATGCTAGTTAAATAATAGCTGCTCGCGCTTGTCAGAAAAGCGCTGGCGGTTGATTTGATT
>JAGOVZ010000121.1 GCA_018060485.1 Ottowia sp.
CCCAGCACCAGCGAGGTGTCCAGCCCCGCGCGGCGCGTTTCGTACCACACCGTCTGCAAAAACTCGATGCGCGTGTTGAAGTCGCGCTTGCGGCTGTACAGCCGGTCGCTCATGGCCGACAGCCAGCGCAGGTACGACAGCCGCGCCTCGGTGGTGGCAAAAGTCGGCACCGGCGGCGCGCTGTTGGCAATGGCCGAACTCAAGGCGCTGCGCACCGAATCGGCCAGCGGCTCTTCCAGTTGACCGCCGGCGCTTGATTGCTCATGAAAAAGGAGCGAACCGGGCAATACCAACAAGCGCTGGAGGCATTTTCTTCTCTCAGAGAAGGCGTCGCGGCCAGGCCGCGCGGCGGGCCCCGTCATGCCGCCAATCGGCCTTTCACGAAGGCCGCGATCTCGCCCGCCGGCACCTTGGTCGCGGCCGTGTCGCGGCGGTGCTGGTATTCGAGCTGGCCGTCCTTCAAGCCCTTGTCGCCAATCGTCACGCGGTGCGGCACGCCGATCAGCTCCCAGTCGGCAAACATGGCACCGGGGCGTTCGCCGCGGTCATCCAGGATGACGTCGACGCCGGCTTGCATCAGCTCGGCGTACAGGCCTTCGGCTGCGGCTTTGACTCCTTCGCTGCGATCCATGCCGACGGGGCAGATCACCACCGTGAACGGCGCAATCGCGTCGGGCCAGATGATGCCGCGCTCGTCGTGGTTCTGCTCGATGGCGGCCGCCGGCAGGCGCGTGATGCCGATGCCGTAGCAGCCCATCTCGAAGGGCTTGGGCTTGCCGTCATCGTCGAGAAAGGTCGCGTCCATGGCGCGGCTGTACTTGGTGCCCAGGTAGAAGATGTGGCCGATCTCGATGCCGCGCTCGATGGCAAGCTGGCCACGGCCGTCCGGCGCCGCATCGCCGGCCACCACGTTGCGGATGTCGGCCACCAGGTCGGGCTCGGGCAGGTCACGGCCCCAGTTGACGCCGGTGATGTGAAAGTCTTCCTCGTTCGCCCCGCAGACCCAGTCGGCCATCGCCGCCACCTCGCGGTCGGCAACGATCTTCACGGGTTTCTTCAAGCCGATGGGGCCCAGGTAGCCGGGCTTGGTGCCAAAGTGGTCGATGATTTCGGGCACGCTGGCAAAGCGAAAGCCCTGGTCCAGCCCCGGCACCTTGCCCACTTTCACCTCGTTCATGTCGTGGTCGCCGCGCAGCAGCAGCAGCCAGATCTGCACCTTGGCCACTTCGCCCGCGTCGTTCAATTCCTCGGTGGCCAGCACCAGCGACTTCACGGTCCGCGTCAACGGCAGCGCAAGCAACTCGGCCACGTCAGCGCAGGTGCTCTTGCCCGGCGTGGGTGTTTTCGTCATCGGCTGCCCCGGGGCGGGACGCGCGCCAGCGGGCGCCAGCGCCTCGGCCTTTTCCATGTTGGCGGCGTAGTCGCTGCCAGTGCTGTAGACGATCGCGTCTTCGCCCGTCGCGGCGATGACCTGGAACTCCTCGCTCAAGTCGCCGCCGATGGCGCCGCTGTCGGCCGCCACGGCGCGGTAGGTCAGGCCAAAGCGGTCGAAGATGGCGCGGTAGGCGGCGGCCATCTTCTGGTAGCTCAGCTTGGCGCTGGCCTCGTCGCGGTCGAAGCTGTAGGCGTCCTTCATGATGAATTCGCGCCCGCGCATCAGACCAAAGCGTGGGCGGCGCTCGTCGCGGAACTTGGTCTGGATCTGGTACAGGTTCTTGGGCAGCTGCTTGTAGCTGCGCAGGTCCTGCCGCGCGATGTCGGTGACGGCTTCTTCGCTGGTCGGCTGCACGACGAAATCGCGCTCGTGCCGATCCCGCACGCGCAGCAGCTCGGGGCCCATGGTTTGAAAGCGGCCGCTCTCGGTCCACAGCTCGCCCGGCTGGATCACCGGCATCACGCATTCGATGGCGCCGGCGCGGTTCATCTCCTCGCGCACGATGGCCTCGACCTTGCGGATCACGCGCAGGCCCATGGGCATGTAGGTGTAAATGCCGGCGCCGAGCTTCTTGATCATGCCGGCGCGGGTCATGAGCTGATGGCTCAGCACTTCGGCGTCGGCCGGCGCCTCCTTGAGCGTGGAAATCAGGAACTGAGAGGCTTTCATCTGCAGGCAGCGGCGTGATGGATTCCACACCGCGGATGGGGTTTGTGCCCACTTGCCGGCCATGGGGCGCCGTGCATAATGGAAACAACTATTGAAATTGGGGTTTGATTATGCTCGACCGGGAAGGCTTTCGCCCGAACGTCGGCATCATCTTGCTCAACCAGAAGAATCAGGTATTTTGGGGCAAGCGCATCCGCACCCATTCCTGGCAGTTTCCGCAAGGCGGCATTGATCGGGGCGAATCGCCCGAACAAGCCATGTTCCGCGAACTGCACGAGGAAGTCGGCCTTCAGCCGGAGCATGTGCGCATCGTGGCCCGAACCCGCGACTGGTTGCGCTATGAGGTGCCAGACCGGTTCATCCGCCGCGACGCGCGCGGTCACTACAAGGGCCAGAAGCAGATCTGGTATCTGCTGCAATTGATGGCGCACGACTGGCAACTCAATCTGCGCGCCACCAACCACCCCGAGTTCGACGCCTGGCGCTGGAACGACTACTGGGTGCCGCTGGACGTGGTGGTCGAGTTCAAGCGCGGCGTGTACGAGATGGCGCTGACCGAGCTGGCGCGCTTTCTGCCCCGGCAAGAGCACCGCAACCGCTACCTGCGCGGCGGCATGCGTCCGCGCGAGCACGACGAGTTGTCGCCCATCCAGACGCAGGATCGCGATGACCGCCGCGCCGGCCCGCCCTCGATGGCGCTGCCCCCGGGCGCAACGCGCGAAAACGTGCCGCGCCCGCCGTTCGGGCCGAGGGACGAATCATGAGGCGGCTGTTGGCGCACGTATGGCGCGCGGTCGCAATTGCCTTGGCAGCGCTGACGCTGCCGGCCATGGCGCAGTACGCCGACCTCGACCGCGCCGACTGGCGCGAAGACACGGTGCCGCCGCCGCCGGCCTACAGCACCAGCAAGCTGATCGACATCGAGATGCCGCGCTCGTCGTCCGTGCGCATGGGCATCGACCCCGAAACCATAAGCATCAACCACGAGACCGGCATCGTGCGCTATGTGGTGGTGGCACGCGGGCCATCGGCGGTCAATGCCAGTTATGAAGGCATTCGCTGCGCGACGGGTGAGTACCGGGTCTATGCGCGCCAGGTGCAAGGCAACCCGTGGTCGCCCAGCGGCGAGAACGACTGGAAAAGCATGCGCGGGCAAACCAGCATCATGGTGCAGCACCCGTTCCGGCTCGCGCGCGACGGCATCTGCATCGGCACGGGCGTGCGCCAGACCGTGGCCGACATGGTGCGCGAACTCAAGTCGGGCAACAAGACGCTCTACTATTGATAGCTGCTCGCGCTTGCCCATTAAGCGCTAACGGCCGATTTGGCTATTGACGCGACAGCACCATGTTGTCGCGGTGCACCATCTCCGATTCAGCCATGTAGCCCAGCAGCGCGTTGATTTCGCTCGACGGCTTGCGGCACAGCAAGCGCGCCTCGGCGCTTGAATAGTTGGCCAGCCCGCGCGCCACCTCGGCGCCGGCGGCATCGCGGATCGCCACCACGTCGCCGCGGGCAAACACGCCTTCGACCCGCGTCATGCCGATCGGCAGCAAGCTGGTGCCGGCGCCGCGCAGCTTGGCCACGGCGCCTTCGTCCACCACCAGCGCGCCGCGCAATTGCAGGTGGTCGGCGATCCACTGCTTGCGCGCCTGCAGCTTTTGCGTCGGCGCCACCAGCAGCGTGCCGATGCGCTCACCACGCGACAGGCGCAGCAGCGCATCCGGCTCGCGCCCCCAGGCAATCACCGTGGAGGCGCCCGACGCCGCCGCGCGCTTGGCGGCCAGAATCTTGGTCAGCATGCCGCCCTTGCCGATGCTGGAGCCGGCGCCGCCGGCCATGCGCTCCAGCGCCAGGTCGCCGGAGCGCGCCTCGTGCACGAACTCGGCCGCCGGGTCGCTGCGCGGGTCGGCCGTGTACAAGCCCTTCTGGTCGGTCAGGATGATGAGCAGGTCGGCCTCGATCAAATTCGCCACCAGCGCGCCCAGCGTGTCGTTGTCGCCGACCTTGATCTCGTCGGTGACCACGGTGTCGTTCTCGTTGATGACCGGCAGCACCTGGTATTGCAGCAGCGTCAGCAGCGTGGAGCGCGCGTTGAGGTAGCGCTCGCGGTCGGCCAGATCGGCATGCGTGAGCAGCACCTGCGCGCTGCGCAGGCCCTGCTCGCGCAGCTTGGTCTCGTACATCTGCGCCAGGCCCATCTGGCCGACGGCGGCGGCGGCCTGCAGCTCAGCCACCTCGCGCGGGCGCTTGGGCCAGCCCAGGCGCTTCATGCCCTCGGCGATGGCGCCGCTGGAGACCATGACCACTTCGCGGCGCACACCCGGCTCGCCGGCCAGCAGCGCCATCTGGCGGCTCCATTCGCCGATGGCCGCTTCGTCCAGCCCACGCCCCTCGTTGGTCACCAGGCTGGAGCCGACCTTGATCACAATGCGCCGCGCCTGGCGCAACACTTCGGATGTGCTGTTGTCCATGATTTAAGGCTCCAGCGCTTGTACAACAAGCGCGAGCAGCTCTTTTTTATGTAGCTATTCTTGTTCAGGCGCAAAGCGCGGATCGGGCGCGGCCTCGGGCGCGGCAGCATCCTGCTCGGTGCGGATGTGGCGATAAATCGCCTGCACCAAGGGCTCGCAGCCTTCGCGCGTCAGAGCGGAAATCTCGAACACCGGGCCCTTCCACTTGAAGCGCTTGACGAAGTCCTTCACCCGCGCGGCGCGCTCTTCCACCGGCACCATGTCCAGCTTGTTGAGCACCAGCCAGCGCGGCTTGTCGTACAGCGCCTTGTCGTATTTCTTCAACTCGGCCACGATGGCCTTGGCTTGCGCGACGGGGTCGACGCCCTCGTCAAACGGCGCAATGTCGACCATGTGCAGCAGCAGGCGCGTGCGTTGCAAATGGCGCAAAAACTGATGGCCCAGGCCCGCGCCTTCGCTCGCGCCCTCGATCAGGCCGGGAATGTCGGCCACCACGAAGCTTTGCTCCGGCCCCACGCGCACCACGCCCAGGTTGGGGTGCAAGGTGGTAAAGGGGTAGTCGGCGATCTTCGGACGCGCGTTGCTCACCGCCGCAATGAACGTGGACTTGCCCGCGTTGGGCATGCCCAGCAAGCCGACGTCGGCCAGCACCTTCAGTTCGAGCTTCAGGCTTTTTTTCTCGCCCGGCCAACCTGGCGTTTTCTGCCGCGGCGCGCGGTTGATGGCGCTCTTGAAACGCATGTTGCCAAAGCCGCCGTCGCCGCCCTTGGCAATCATGATCTTCTCTCCGGGCGTCAGCAGTTCGTACAGCGTTTCGCCGGTTTCGGCGTCATTGATCAGGGTGCCGACGGGCACCTTCAGCGTGATGTCGTCGCCCGCGGCGCCGAACATGTCCGAGCCCATGCCGTGCTGGCCGCGCTTGGCCTCGTGGCGGCGCGAGTAGCGGAAGTCGACCAGCGTGTTGAGGTTGGGGTCGGCCACCGCAAACACGTGGCCGCCCCGACCACCGTCGCCGCCATTGGGGCCGCCGAATTCCTTGTACTTCTCGTGGCGAAACGAGACACAGCCGTTGCCCCCATCGCCGGCGGCGATGTCGATAAAGGCTTCATCAACGAATTTCATGGTTCGTACAGTTTACGGTGCGCCAGAAACAACAAAGCCCCGCGCGGGCGGGGCTCCGGCTGACAACTGCGACCGAAGTCAGGCTGCCGGCGTCACCAGCACGACTTGCTTGTTCAGCGCGCCCTTGGTGGCAAACGACACCTGGCCGTCGACCAAGGCGAACAGGGTGTGGTCTTTGCCCACGCCCACGTTGGCGCCCGCGTGGAAACGCGTGCCGCGCTGACGCACAATGATGGCGCCCGCAGTGATGGTTTGGCCGCCAAACACCTTCACGCCCAGCATCTTGGGCTTGGAATCGCGGCCGTTTCGCGTCGAGCCGCCGCCTTTTTTCTGTGCCATGGTGCTTTACTCCTTGGACTTGCCGGCGCCGCTGATGGTGCCGATCTCGAGTTCGGTATAGCCCTGGCGATGGCCCTGGCGCTTTTGATAGTGCTTGCGACGGCGCATCTTGAAGATGCGCACCTTGTCGTGCTTGCCATGGGCGACCACCTTGGCCACCACGGAAGCGCCGGACACCAGGGGCGCGCCGATCTGCAGGTCGCCGCCGTTGCCGACAGCCAACACTTGATCGAACGTGATCTCCTGGCCAACGTCCGCAGCAATCTGTTCTACTTTAATTTTTTCGCCGGCAGCCACGCGATACTGCTTGCCACCGGTTTTTATGACCGCGTACATAGGAATCCTCTTAGGATGGATCTGCCAGACGAATTTCTGACAGAACCGCGCATTATAGTGGCGATTCAGTCATTTGCATAGACATGTGCGCCGGGCAGGCAGACACGCATCGGCTCAATAGCGTGCAAACCTATAATCCCGCCGGTTCGTGGGGCGCCAGGGCGCGCCACGCCAGAAGTTTCACACACCTGCTGCAGTGCCCTCCGACCCCCAACCCATCCACCGCGCGCTGGCGCTGGCCGCGGCCGACATGCAGGAAGTGGACGCCACCATCTTGCGCCGGCTCGAATCGGGCGTGCCGCTGGTCGGTCAGGTGGCCAGCTACATCATCTCGGCGGGTGGCAAGCGGCTGCGGCCCGTGCTGCTGCTGCTCATGTGCGGCGCGCTGGGCTGCCGTGATGCGCAGCGCTTCAATCTGGCCGCCGTGGTGGAATTCATCCACACCGCGACCCTGCTGCACGACGACGTGGTGGACGAATCGACGCTGCGGCGCGGCCGCGCCACGGCGAACGAGGTGTTTGGCAACCCGGCGAGCGTGCTGGTTGGCGACTTTCTCTATTCGCGCGCCTTCCAGATGATGGTCGAGAGCCAGAACATGCAGATCATGCAGGTGCTGGCCAATGCGACCAACATCATTGCCGAAGGCGAAGTGCTGCAACTGATGAACATGCACGACGCGTCGCTCGACGAAAACGCATATCTGCACGTGATTCGCTCCAAAACCGCCAAGTTGTTTGAGGCCAGTTGCGAGCTGGCAGCGATTCTGGCTGGCAGCTCGCCCGTGACACGCGCCGCCTGCGCCGAGTACGGACAGTCGCTGGGCACCGCGTTTCAGGTCATCGACGATGTGCTCGACTACGACGGCGATGCGGCGGAGATGGGCAAGAACCTGGGCGATGACCTGCGTGAAGGCAAGGCCACTTTGCCTCTTATCCTGGCCATGAAACTGGGCAACGACGCTGATGCACGCATCGTTCGTCAATCCATTGAAAGCGGAAGCACCGACGAGTTGTCGCGCGTCGTAGACATCGTGCGCCGAACGGGCGCGTTGGATGGCACCCGCGCCGCCGCCGCCGCGCAGGCCGAACGCGCCATCGCGGCCGCACGCGCGCTGCCGGCCAATCACTACACCGACAGTTTGCTAGAATTGGCGGCTCAGTTGCTTCAACGGCGCGCGTGACCAACTCAACGTGCGCCGACACCATCGGGGTGTAGCTTAGCCTGGTAGAGCGCTACGTTCGGGACGTAGAGGCCGGAGGTTCGAATCCTCTCACCCCGACCA
>JAGOVZ010000122.1:0-2943 GCA_018060485.1 Ottowia sp.
GGAAGGGCTCGCGCGTCACCGTCGGGTAGTACTTGAGCTGGCTGGCGACCATCTCGCCCAGGAATTCGTGCTCGCGCAGCTCGCGGGTGATGTAGTCGCGGTAGGCCAGCTCAGACACCAACCGGCAGCCGTGCACCAGCACCACTTCGTCGAATTTCTCGTAGGTGTCGGGGTCGCGGATGATGCTCATGAAGGGCGCCAGGCCCGTGCCGGTGCCGAACATGTACAGGCGCTTGCCCGGCAGCAGGTAGTCGATCAGCAGCGTGCCGGTCGGCTTGTGGCCGACGATCACGCTGTCGCCCGGCTGAATGTGCTGCAGGCGGCTGGTCAGCGGGCCGTCTTGCACCTTGATGCTGAGGAATTCCAGCGTCTCCTGGTAGTTCGGGCTGACGATGGAATAGGCGCGCAGCAGCGGCTTGTCGTTCACCCGCAGGCCGATCATGGTGAAGTGGCCGTTCGAGAAGCGCAGGCTGTCGCTGCGCGTGGTGGTGAAGCTGAACAGGCGGTCCGTCCAGTGGTGAACGGTGAGGACTTTTTCTTCGTCGAAGGCGGCCATGGGCAGGGTGCTGTGCCGCAGGGTGCGGCGGGCGATGGGGGAAAACCCGCGATTGTCGCACCGCCCTTAGACCGATCCGTGCATGAGCTTATGCTGCGGCTTCCGGCGCTGGCCGGGCGCATCGTTTTCAAGAAGCCGTCATGAACCCCTCTCTTCCCCTCTCCGGCCTGCGCGTGCTCGATCTGTCTCGCGTGCTGGCCGGCCCGCTGGCCGCGCAGGTGCTGGGCGACCTGGGCGCCGACGTCGTCAAGGTCGAACACCCGGCGCGCGGCGACGACACGCGCGACTGGGGCGTGCGCACCGGCGCGCACAACAGCGCCTACTTCAACAGCATGAACCGCAACAAGCGCTCGGTCACGCTCGATCTGCAGCAGCCCGAAGGCCAGCGCCTGGCGCGCGAATTGGCGTTGCAAAGCGATGTGGTGATCCAGAACTTCAAGTTCGGCGGCATCGCCAAGATGGGGCTCGATTACGACACGCTGGCCGCCGAGCGCCCGGGCATCGTGTACTGCTCCATCACCGGCTACGACCCCACCGGCCCCGAGGCCGCGCGCCCCGGCTACGACCTGGTGGTGCAGGGCGAAACCGGCTTGATGGGCCTGAACGGCGAGGAGGGCCAGGCGCCGCTGAAGTTCGGTGTCGCCATGGTCGACTTGTTCACCGGCATGTCGGCCGGGCAGGCGATTCTGGCGGCGCTCTGGGCGCGCGAACGCAACGGGGGCCGGGGCCGCCACGTGCAACTGGCGCTGCACGACTGCGGGGTCATGCTGTCGGTCTACTACGGCATGGAGGCGCTGATCCAGCAGGCGGACCCGCCCAAGTACGGCAACGCCCACCCGTCCATCGTGCCGTATGGCGTGTTCGACGCCGCCGACGGGCCGCTGGTCATCACCGTGGGCAACAACGCGCAGTTCGTCCGCTTTTGCCAGGGCGTGATCGGCCGGCCCGAGCTGGCCGACGACCCGCGCTACGCCACCAACGCAGCGCGCGCGGTGCACCGGCACGACTTGCTGCCCATCGTCCGCGCCGAGCTGGCACGCCGCCCGCGCGCCGAACTGCTCGATGCGCTGGTGCGCGCCGGAATTCCCTGCGGCGAAGTGCTGGGCGTGCTGGATGCCCTGACCTCGCCGCGCACGCAGGCCGCCGGCGGCGTGCAGCAGGCCACGCTGGCCGACGGCACGCCGGTGCCGGTGCAGGCGCCGCCCTACCGCTTTGAAGGCGCGCGCCTGCCGATCCGCCACGTGCCGCCCACGCTGGGCCAGCACACGGCCGAGGTGCTGGGCGAACTGGGCGTCGACGCGGCACGCCTTGACGCGCTGCGCCAGGGCGGCGTGGTTTGAAGCCTTTTAGGCCGCTGGCGCTTGTCCATCAAGCGCGAGCAGCTCTTGTTTTTGTAGTGAAAAGGAGACCCGAGCGATGCATCAGCAAACCCTATTGGCCGCTTTTGCGCTGACCCGCCGGCGCGCGCTGCTCGCCACCGGCGCCCTGCTGGCCGCTGGCGGCGCCGGCGGGCAAAGCTGGCCCGCCAAGCCGATCAAGCTCGTCGTGCCCTGGCCGCCTGGCGGCCCGACCGACACCGGCTCGCGCATCGTCGGCCTGGCGCTGGCCGACCGCCTGGGCCAGCCCGTGGTGGTGGAAAACCGCCCCGGCGCTTCCGGCTCCATCGCCTACCAACAGGTCATCAAGACGCCAGGCGACGGCACCACCTTCGTCATGCTCGCCACGCCCACCATGCTGGCGCCGCACCTGTACAAAAGCGCCAGCTACCACCCGGTGAACGATTTGCTGCCCGTGGGCATGGTGTACGACCTGCCCATCGTGCTGGTCGTCAACGCCGCGTCGCTGCCCAAGGTGACCGACCTGGCGGGCCTGATCGCCGAAGCCAAGTCGCGCGGCGGCAAGCTCGACTACACCAGCGCCGGCCCCGGCAGCTTTGGCCACCTGAGCATGGAACTGCTCAAGCAGCAGGGCGGCTTCGACGCCCAGCACATCGCCTACAAGGGCAGCGCACCGGCCATGAACGATTTGCTGGGCGGCCAGGTGCCGGTGATGTTCAGCGATTTGGTCGCCGCGCTGCCGCACATCAAGAGCGGCAAGCTGCGCGCGCTGGCCGTCGGTTCGCCCAGGCGCGTCGACATCGTGCCCGACGTCAAGACCGTGGCCGAGCAGGGCTTCAAGGGTTTCGAGGCCGTTTCCATCGGCGCCATGATGGCGCCCAAGGGCACGCCCGCCGCGGCGATTGACCGCATGAGCAGCGAACTGAAAGCCGTGCTGGCGCAAAAGGATGTGCAGGATCGCCTGGTCGGCGCCGGCTGCTACGCGCACTACATGACGCCCGCCGAAACCGGTCGCTACGTGACGGCCGAGTTCGACAAGTGGGGCAAGGT
>JAGOVZ010000122.1:3043-7646 GCA_018060485.1 Ottowia sp.
AGCGGTTCGGTGTGGCCGAACCAGATGCCGTCGATGGGCTGGCCCTGGTGGCGCAGTTTCAGCGCCAGGTGTTTTTCGCCCACCAAGCGCTGGCTGACGACCTCGACCTCTTCGCTGAACACCGGCGGCGCAAAACCCTGGCCCCAGACGGCGGCGTGCAGCGTGTCCACCATGTCGGGGCGCCGGTATTCGGGCGGCAGCGGGCCGTCGGTCTCCAGCCGGCGCGTGAGCGTGGCGGCGTCCAGCCATTCGGCGGCGACCTGCTGCAGCGCGCGGTCGAAGGTGTCGAAGTGCTCTTCGGCAATGGTGCAGCCGGCCGCCATGGCGTGGCCGCCAAATTTGACCAGCACGCCGGGGTGGCGCTTGGCTACCAGGTCGAGCGCGTCGCGCAGGTGAAAGCCGGCAATCGAGCGGCCCGAGCCCTTGAGCACGTGGGCCTGCCCCGGCGCGTGGCTGGCGGCGAAGACGAAGGTCGGGCGGTGCAGCCGGTCTTTCAGCCGCGCGGCGACGATGCCGACCACGCCTTCGTGAAAGTCGGGGTCGAACACGGCCAAGGCCGACGGCGGGACCGCATCGGGGTCGAACAGCCCCTCGGCGATCTGCATCGCCTGCTCGCGCATGCCGCCTTCGATTTCGCGCCGCTCGCGGTTGATGCCGTCGAGCGTGGCGGCCAGCTCGGCCGCGCGCGCCGCGTCGTCGGTCAGCAGCAACTCGATGCCCAGCGTCATGTCGGCCAGGCGGCCGGCGGCGTTGATGCGCGGGCCGAGTGCAAAGCCGAAATCAAAGGTGGTGGCCTTCTGGCTTGCGCGGCCAGCTACTGAAAAAAGAGCATTCAGGCCAGCGGGAAGCTGCCCCGCACGGATGCGGCGCAGGCCCTGCGCGACCAGGCGGCGGTTGTTGGCGTCGAGCCGCACCACGTCGGCCACGGTGCCCAGCGCGACCAGCGGCAGCAGTGCATCGAGCTTGGGTTGACTGGCGGCATCAAAAACGCCACGCGCGCGCAACTCCGCCCGCAGCGCCAGCAGCACGTAGAACATGACGCCCACGCCGGCGATGGACTTGCTCTCGAATTCGCAGCCGGGCTGGTTGGGGTTGACGATGACGTCGGCGCCCGGCAATTCGGCGCCCGGCAGGTGGTGATCGGTCACCAGCACTGCCAGGCCCAGCGCCCGCGCGCGTGCCACGCCATCGACGCTGGCGATGCCGTTGTCCACGGTGATCAGCACGTCGGCGCCCCGGGTCGCCACGCGCTCCGCAATCGGCGGCGTGAGGCCATAGCCATCGACCACGCGGTCGGGCACCAGGTATTGGACGTGGGCGGCGCCCAGCAGCCGCAGGCCGCGCACACCGACGGCGCAGGCCGTGGCGCCATCGCAGTCGTAGTCGGCGACGATGCACAGCCGCTTTTGCGCGGCGATGGCGTCGGCCAGCAGCACGGCGGCTTCGCGCGCGCCTTTCAGCCCTGCGGGCGGCAGCAGGCGCGCCAGCGCATCGTCCAGATCGGCGGCCGACTGCACGCCGCGCGCAGCGAACAGGCGCGCCAGCAAAGGGTGTACGCCGGCCTGTTCCAGCGCCCAGGCGGCACGTGGCGGAACGTCTCTGACTTCAATCTTCATGGCGGGGGTGGGTGGAGCATGTGGGAGCGGGCTTGTCCGCGATAGGGCCGTGTCAGGGCGCAAGCCCGATCGCGGCCCAGGCCGCTCCTACATCAAAATTCATAGCTGGTTGCGCAGGTCTGACAAGCGCAAGGGGCTGAAAAGGCTTGAAACGCGCGCGCCCAAGCCGGTCGCCGGGCGCAGAGTCAGCGCGCGGCGCGGGCCGCACAGGGTCAGGCGCACGTCGGCGCCGGACGCCAGTTGACGGCCGAGTTGAGCCACGCTGTCGGCATCGATGGCCTGCCAGGCGGCTTGCCACGCAGCGAGATCGGGCGTGGCGGCCGGCGCCAGACGGCTTTCGACACGCACGCCGGGGTTTTGTGGCGTCGGCGCGTCCAGCAGGCCCGCGCCCTCGATCCACAGCGCGTTGACGGGCCACCGCTTGGCCTGCTCGCGCGCGTCGTTGACGGGCTGGGTGTAGAGCAGCATCTGCAACTCGTTCTGCAGCCTCCGCAGGTGGGCGCCTTGCGCGGGCGTGGGCGCGGCGGCCAGCGCGTCGCGCGTGAGCGGTTGCTGCGCGGCGCGCGCCATCGATGAGGTGGCGAGGCTGCGAAACAGCTCGCCCTCGGCCAGCCACGCATCGGGCCGCACGTAGCGCAGGGCGATGCCGTCTTCTTGCAGCAGCGGCTGCACGGCGGCCAGCAGGGCGCGCGATTCGGCTTCGCTCAAGTCGAGCAGCGCTGGGTCAAGCAAGGTGATGTGGTCCATGCCCAATTGCCAGTGGCAGGGCCGCAGCCAGGCGCAGGGCGTGCCGACCGTGCCGGTCTCGAACGCCGCCCACGGCACCTGACCGGGCGCGCCGGGCAGGCCGTGGGCGCGGGCCAGGGCGCGCTCCAGCGGCGTGTCGGGCGCGCCGTCGTCCGATTCGATGGTGTTCGTGACGCGCAGACGCTTCAGCAGCGCATCCAGCTGGGGCAGGGCGGGCAGCGGCGGCGGCGCGGCGCCGTCGGCCAACAGCGGCGCGGCATCGGCAATCAGCAGGTGAAACGGCTCGGGCACGGGCGGCATGCGGCGATTGTCGGGGATGCGAGAATTCGACCCTTTGACCGCTGCCGGCTGCGGCAGGCGGCTATCAGTCCAAACCCATGTCCTTGTCCCAGCGATTGCCCTACGAATGGCTGCTTGGCTGGCGCTACACGCGCGCCGGCCGCGCCACGCGGCGCAACGGCTTCATCAGCTTCATCTCGGCAGCGTCGATGCTGGGCATCGCGCTGGGCGTGGCGGCGCTGATCATTGTGCTGAGCGTGATGAACGGCTTTCAGAAAGACGTGGCCGGCCGCATGCTGAGCGTGATCTCGCACGTCGAGGTGTTTTCGCCCGATGGCGCTGCGCTGCCCGACCCGCAGCGCACCTTGAACGAGGTGCGCGCCAACCCCGAGGTGATCGGCGCCGCGCCCTTCATCGGCGCGCAGGGCCTGCTGGCACGCGGCGAGACGATGCAGGGCGCCATCGTGCGCGGCATCGATCCGGCGATGGAGCCGAACGTGACCGACGTTGCGGCCGAATTGAAAGACACGCTTTTACCGAAGCTGGTGCCGGGCGAGTTCGGCATCCTGCTCGGTGCCGACCTGGCGCGCAAGCTGGGCGTGGTCGCGGGCGACCAGGTGACGCTGATCGCGCCCAGTGGCCAGGTCACGCCCGCCGGTGTGGTGCCGCGCCTGAAGCAGATGACGGTGGTGGGCACCTTCTCAAGCGGGCATTACGAATACGACTCGGCGCTGGCCATGCTCAACATCGAGGACGCGGCGCGCATCTTTCGGCTCGAACGCCCGACCGGCATTCGCCTGAAGCTGCGCGATTTGCATCAAGCGCGCCAAGTGGCCGACCAGTTGGCGGGAGCTTTAAGCGGCCATTTGCTGATCCTCGACTGGACGCGCCAGAACCGCACCTGGTTTGCCGCCGTGCAGCTTGAAAAACGCATGATGTTCATCATCCTCACGCTGATCGTGGCCGTGGCCGCGTTCAATTTGGTGAGCACGCTGGTGATGACGGTGCAGGACAAGCGCGCCGACATCGCCATCCTGCGTACGTTGGGGGCGAGCCCGGCCAGCATCATGAAGACCTTCATCGTGCAGGGCGCGCTGGTGGGCGTGATCGGTACGCTGGCGGGGCTGGCGCTGGGGCTGTTGATCGCGTTCAACATCGATGTGATCGTGCCGTTTCTTGAAAAAGTGTTCCGCGCCAGCTTTTTGCCCAAGGACATCTACCTGATCAGCAAGATGCCGAGCGACCCGCAGGCGGCCGACATCGTGCCGATTGCGGTGATCTCGCTTCTGCTGGCATTTGTGGCGACGATTTATCCGAGCTGGCGCGCCAGCCGCGTCAATCCGGCAGAGGCGCTGCGCTATGAATGATATAGCTGTTGGCGCAAGCCCAAAAAGCGCTGGCGCCGTATTGGAGGCGCAATCCATCACCAAGCGCTTTCACGAAGGCCCGCTGGATGTGACCGTGCTGCACGGCGTCGACCTGACGGTGCGGCCGGGCGAAACGCTGGCCATCGTCGGCCAGTCGGGCTCGGGCAAGAGCACGTTGCTGCACCTGCTGGGCGGCCTGGATGCGCCCACCAGCGGCAGCGTGCGGCTGATGGGGCAGGACTTCAGTGGCCTCTCGCCCGCAGCGCAAGGCGAGTTGCGCAACCAGCACCTGGGCTTTGTCTACCAGTTCCACCACCTGCTGCCCGAATTCAGCGCGCTCGAGAACGTGGCCATGCCGCTGTGGATTCGGCGCCAGCCGCGTGAAGAAGCCGCCAGGGTGGCCGAGCGCATGCTGGGTCAGGTGGGCCTGGCCTCGCGCGTGCACCACCGCCCCTCGGAGCTGTCGGGCGGCGAACGTCAGCGCGTGGCAATTGCGCGCGCGCTGGTCACGCAACCCGCTTGCGTGCTGGCCGACGAGCCGACCGGCAACCTCGACCGCAGCACGGCCGATGGCGTGTTCATGCTGATGCTGGA
>JAGOVZ010000123.1 GCA_018060485.1 Ottowia sp.
CACGCCCGACGACGTGGCCAGCGCCGTCTGCTTTGCGCTGGACAACCGCAGCATCACCGGCAGCACGCTGCTGGTCGACGGCGGCCAGCACCTGATGCGCTTCGAGCGCGATTTTTCGTTGATGTGAATGAAATGAAACACCCCCTGAGTCGACTTCGTCGCCTTCCCCCTCTCTCTTCGGGAGGGGGGGCGACGCCGTGGCCGGCGCAGGTCCGGCCACGGCGTTCCGCGTGGGGCCTGCTCCGCGGCCGTTCGAAGGGCTTGCTGCGCAGCCCTGGGGGCTGGCTCCCTCTCCCGCGCGCGGGAGAGGGTTGGGGTGAGGGTGCGGCGGCTGGCCTGCTCGACGGCCGTCGGGCTCTTTTTGGTTCCTGCCCCGCGGGTGGCGCGCGGCGCCATGGACAGCTGACATGACCCCGCCGCCGACCGAGGGCCTGCAAAGCCTCAGCTTCACCGGCCTGCGTTTCGACGCCGCGCTGGGCATCCTGGCGCACGAGAAGGGCGCGCCGCAGCCGATCCAGGTCGATGCCGAACTGAGCCTGGGCGCGCAGCCGCTGCACCCGCGCGACGACGACATCACCCACGTGCTGGACTACCGCAAGGTGCGCCAGATCATCATCGACGAATGCCGGGCCGAGCGCGTCAACCTGCTGGAGACGCTGATCGGCAAGCTGTGCGACCGCCTGATGCACCTGCCCGGCGTGCAGGGCGTACGGGTCAAGATCACCAAGCTGGAAATCTTTGACGACTGCGAGGTCGCGATTCGCATGGAAACCGGGCGCTGGTAGCCCGCCCGGGCGCCAGCGCGCGCGGGGCGCATCGGGGACAATCGGGGCCATGACTGAAGCCCTTCTTTCCCCGGCCGGCAGCGGCGTCGGCGTGGTGCCGGACGCCGGCCCCGCCGCCCGCACGCGCGCCGAGCGCGAAACCCTCAAGCTCGAAAAACGACTGTGCCGCCAGGTCGGCCAGGCGATTGCCGACTTCAACATGATCGAGGAAGGCGACCGCGTGATGGTGTGCCTGTCGGGCGGCAAGGACAGTTATGGCCTGCTTGACGTGCTGATGAAGCTGCAGGCGCGCGCGCCGGTGCGCTTTGAGCTGGTGGCGGTCAACCTCGACCAGAAGCAGCCGGGCTTTCCGGCCGAGGTGCTGCCGAACTACCTGCAACAACTGGGCATCGAGCACCACATCGAGACGCAGGACACCTACAGCATCGTCAAGGCCAAGATCCCCGAGGGCAAGACCACGTGCAGCCTGTGCTCGCGCCTGCGCCGGGGCATTCTGTACAGCGTGGCGCGGCGGCTCAAGTGCAACAAGATCGCGCTCGGCCACCACCGCGACGACATGCTGCAGACCTTCTTCCTCAACATGTTCTTTGGCGGCAAGCTGAAGGGCATGCCGCCCAAGCTGACCAGCGACAACGGCGAATTCATCGTCATCCGCCCGCTGGCCTACGTGGATGAGCGCGACTTGGTCGCCTGGGCCGCGCACCGCGCCTTCCCCATCATCCCGTGCAACCTGTGCGGCAGCCAGGAGAACCTGCAGCGCCAGGTGGTGGGCGACATGCTGCGCGAGTGGCAGAAAAAGCACCCGGGCCGCATCGAGAACATGTTTGCCGCGCTGCAGAACGTCGTGCCTTCGCACCTGATGGACGCCACGCTGCACGACTTCAAGCACCTGCAAGCGACCGGCGTGCCCGACGAGGGCGGCGACAAGGCGTTTGACGAGGAATCGTTTGCCGCCCCTGTCGGCCAACCGTTTGCCGGCGTGACGCTGGTGGGCGCTTGATTTTTGGATCGAATTCGACGGAGGCGCTTATGTGGCTTGCGCGAGCAGCTCTTGTGTTGATAGCAACCGTGCTGACGGCCTGCGCCAGCGGCCCGCGCACCATCGACGCCGAAGTGCGCACCAACGCCGCGCAACCGCCGGGCCACGCGGTGCTGCAGGGCGCGCACTACCGCTTCGAGCGCGGCCAGCTGGTGGCGGGTCAGCCCGATCCCGCCAAGCTCGAAGCCATGGCGCAGACGGCGCTGGCGCGCGTCGGCGCGGTGCGTGACGATGCGCAGCCGCGCGTCAGCGTGCAGGTGGGTGGTTACGTCAGCGCCTACTGGATGGACGATTCGTACTACGGCGGGCTGAGCAACCCGCGCATCGCGCTGGGCATGGGCGTGGGGCGCGGCGGCTTTGGGTTCGGCATGGGCTGGCCGCTGTCCGACCCTTCGATTCCCGCCTACGTGAGCGAGGTCAACCTGCTCATGCGCGATCTGCAAACCGGCCAGATCGTCTACGACACGCGCGCCCGCCACGACGGCCCCTGGCACGACACCGACAACGTGCTGGCCGCCCTGTTCGTGGCCGCGCTGGAGGGCTACCCGCAGCCCGCAATGTCGGTGCGGCGCGTGGGCGTGCCGCTGGTGCCGGTGACGGCTGCCCCCGCGCCCGCGCTGCCCACCCGCGGGGCCGCGCCCATGGCACCGGGCCAGCCGGCGCCGCGCTGAGGCTGTTGCGCGCTGCCCGCTGAATGCCCATTGGGGTATCCGGCCGCAGCCTGCCCCGTGGCATGATGGCGCCATGAAGGCCACCCGCATTCTTGCGATCCGCCATGGCGAAACCGCCTGGAACGTGGATGGCCGCCTGCAGGGCCACCGCGACATTCCGCTGGGCGACACCGGCCGCGTGCAGGCGCGGCGCCTGGCGCGGGCGCTGGCGGGGCGCGGCGACATCGACGCCATCGTCAGCAGCGACCTGAGCCGCGCGCTGGAAACCGCGCGCATCGTGGCCGAGGCGCAGGGCCTGCCGGTCACGACCGACATCGGCCTGCGCGAACGCTGCTTTGGCGATTTCGAGGGCCGCACCTTTGCCGAGGTCAGCGCCGCCTGGCCGGCCGAGGCCGAACGCTGGCGCCGGCGCGACCCCGACTGGTCGCCGCCCGGCGAGCAGGCCGAATCATTGCTCCGATTCCAAGAGCGCGTCACGCACGCCGTGCAAGCGCTGGCGGCCCAAAACATCGGCAAGCAACTGGCGCTGTTCACGCACGGCGGCGTGCTCGACGTGCTGTACCGGGCCGCCACCGGCCTCGGCCTGCGGGACGCGCGCACTTGGGCCTTGGGCAACACCGCCGTCAACCGCCTGCTGTGGACGCCCGACGGCGGCCTGACGCTGGTCGGCTGGGCCGACACCATGCATCTGGCCGACGAGTCACTGGACGAGCAAAGCGCGGCCTGACGCCGCGCCGAAAAAAAAAGAAAGGCTGCCGTGGAGAAACCCGAGATTCCGCACCGGCTGCGTGCACTCATCGGCCAGAGCGTCGACGCCATCGACACGCCGGCGCTGGTGGTCGACCTGGACGCCGCCAACCGCAACCTGCAGCGCATGGCCGAATTTGCCGCCAAGCACCGGCTGCGCCTGCGGCCGCACGCCAAGATGCACAAGAGCGCCGAATTCGCGCGCCTGCAGCTGCAGGCCGGCGCCATCGGCCTGTGCGCGCAAACCGTGGCCGAGGCCGAGGCGCTGGGCGCCGGCGGCGTCAACGACGTCTTCATCAGCAACGAAATCCTGGCTGTGCCCAAGCTGCGCCGCGTGGCCGCACTGGCGCACCAGCTCAAAAGCCGCGGCGGCCAGTTGGCGATTGCGGTGGACAGCTTCGAGGGCGTCGAGCGGCTGGCGCAGGCCATGCAGCTGACCAACGCGGTGATCGACGTCTTCATCGAGCTCGACATCGGCCACGGCCGCTGCGGCGTGGCATCGCCCGACGCGGCGGTGCAGCTGGCGCAATTGATCTCGCGCCGTTCCGCCAGCCTGCGCTACGCCGGCCTGCACGCCTACCACGGCGCGGCGCAGCACCTGCGCAGCGTGGACGAGCGCCGCCAGGCCTTGACCGACGCTGCCGCGCGCCTGAACGCCGCGCGCGATGCGCTGGTGGCGGCCGAGCTGGCGCCGCCGCTGGTCACCGGCGCCGGCACCGGCACCTTTTCCATCGAATCGGCCAGCGGGCTGTGGGGCGAAATCCAGCCCGGCAGCTTCTTGTTCATGGACCGCGACTACCTGCAAAACGAGCGCGACCCGGCGCAACCGCAGTTCGAGCCGGCGCTGTTCGTCAAGTCGCAGGTCATCAGCGTGGGCGAAAAACACGCCGTGTGCGACGCCGGCCACAAGAGCCACGCCATCGACAGCGGCCTGCCGGCGGTGCACACCTTGCCCGGCCAGGCGCGGCTGGAATTTGCCAACGGCGGCGACGAACACGGCGTGCTCAAGCCGCTCGACTACGGCGGCGCGCTGCCCACGCTGCCCGAGCTGGGCGAAACCGTGTGGCTGATTCCCGGCCACTGCGACCCGACGGTGAATTTGCACGAGGCGCTGATCGTGGTGCGCGATGGTATTGCGGCGGGCCGGGTCGAGGCGGTGGTGCCGGTGCAGGCGCGCGGCGTGTGGTGAACGCATCTCGCTCACTCATGATTTGATAGCTGCCTGCGCTTGATGGATGTGCGCCAGCTGCCTTTTTTGGCAAGAATAAAAAGCTCGGCAGGTTGGGGTGACGCAGGAACCCCAACGAAGGGCAGAGGATGCCGGGTTTGTTGGGGTTCGCTGCGCTCACCCCAACCTACGCTTCTCGCCAAAGGCAAATGCCTCTTTGGTCTTTTTTCGCGTCCTTCGCGAACCCTTTGCGTCCTTCGCGTCCGGCTGTTGGGTTGTTCGGCAACGCCCTGACCGCGCTCAGCCCCGCGCCAGCGGCACCTGCGTCTCGAACTTGGCCCGCTTGACCGAGAAGAAGCTGCGCACGTTGCGCACATTGGCGTCTTGGGTGAACAGGCGCTCGGCCAGCGCCTGATACGCCGGCATGTCGGGCACGCGCACGATCAGCACAAAGTCAGGCCCCGGCGCCACGCGGTAGCACTGGCGCACGGCATCGTCCTGCACGGCGCGGCGCTCGAAGGCCTCCAGGTGCTCGGCGCCCTGGCGGTCCAGCGTCACCTCGACGATGGCCGTCAGGCCGTGGCCTTGCAGCGCGGCGATGCGGTCTTCGTCCAGCAGCGCCACCTGGCGTTCGATCAGGCCTTCCTCATGCAACCGCCGCACGCGCCGCAGCGCGGTGGGGGGCGAAATGCGCACTTGCTCGGCCAGCGCCTGGTTGCTTGGGCTGGCGTCGCGTTGCAGGGTCGCCAGCAGCTCCCAATCGGTGTCGTCTGGTTTCATGTGACTCGCTATTCTGATAGAAAAATTCAAGTTTGTTTGAGTTTGTTGATAAATTTCATTCAAGCGCCAAATGAGATGATGAAATTTCGAGATCGTTTTCATAACATCAGCGCTTCGCCGCGAAGCGCGGTGGCCAGTCCAAAGGAAATCTCCCATGTGCGGCATCGTCGGCGCGGTCTCCACGCGCAACATCGTTCCCATCCTGGTGCAGGGTCTGCAGCGGCTCGAATACCGCGGCTACGACTCGTGCGGCGTGGCGGTGCACGCGGTCGATGCGTCCGGCCCCGGCACGCGCCTGCAGCGCCTGCGCGGCATCGCTCGCGTGGCCGATCTGGCGGCGCAGGCCGAGTCGCAACCGCTGGCCGGCCACACCGGCATCGCGCACACGCGCTGGGCCACGCACGGCGTGCCGGCGGTGACCAACGCGCACCCGCACGTCAGCCGCGGCCCGGTGCCGGGCGGCATGGGCGGCGACGAGGCCGCGGCGCGCCCGGCCCGCGTGACGCTGGTGCACAACGGCATCATTGAAAACCACGAAGCCCTGCGCGCCGAGCTGCTGGCGCGCGGCTACTTCTTTGCCAGCCAGACCGACACCGAAGTCATCGTGCACCTGATCGACAGCCTGTACGACGGCGATCTGCTGGCCGCGGTGCAGGCGGCGGTGCGGCGCCTGCGCGGCAGCTATTCGCTGGCCGTGCTGCACCGCGACGAGCCGCAGCGCATCGTCGGCGCGCGCGAAGGCTCGCCACTGGTGCTGGGGCTGGGGGCCGACGGCAAGGAGAACTTCCTCGCCAGCGACGCCATGGCGCTGGCCGGCGTGACCGACCAGATCGTCTATCTGGAAGAGGGCGACGTGGTCGACGTGCAGTTGGCCAAGCACTGGATCGTAGGCCGCGCCGGCCAACGCGTGCAGCGCCCCGTCAAGACCGTGCAGGCCATGAGCGGCGCGGCCGAGCTGGGGCCCTACCGCCACTACATGCAAAAGGAAATCTTCGAGCAGCCGCGCGCCATTGCCGACACGCTGGAAGGCGTCGAGGCCATCGTGCCCGAGCTGTTCGAGGCGGCCAACAACCACGCGCCGGGCGAGGGCGCCTACCCCACGTTCCAGTCGATTCGCCAGGTGCTGATCCTGGCCTGCGGCACCAGCTACTACTCGGGTTGCGTGGCCAAATACTGGATCGAATCCATCGCCAAACTGCCCTGCCAGGTCGAGATCGCCAGCGAATACCGCTACCGCGAATCGGTGCCCGACCCGGCCACGCTGGTCGTCACCATCACGCAATCGGGCGAGACGGCCGACACGCTGTCGGCGCTGCGCCACGCGCAATCGCTGGGCATGCGGCACACGCTGACGGTGTGCAACGTCGCCACCAGCGCCATGGTGCGCGAATGCAAGCTGGCCTACATCACGCGCGCCGGCATCGAGATCGGCGTGGCCAGCACCAAGGCCTTCACCACGCAACTCGCCGGCCTGTTTTTGCTGACGCTGGCGCTCGCCAAATCACGCGGGCTGCTGACCCAAGAGCAGGAGCACGACCACCTGAAAGCCATGCGCCACCTGCCCAGCGCGCTGCAGGCCGTGCTGGCGCTGGAGCCGCAAATCATCACCTGGGCCGAGCAGTTTGCCGGTAAAGAAAACGCGCTGTTCCTCGGCCGCGGCCTGCACTACCCGGTGGCGCAAGAAGGCGCGCTGAAGCTGAAAGAAATCACCTACATCCACGCCGAGGCGTATGCCGCCGGCGAACTCAAGCACGGCCCGCTGGCGCTGGTCACCAGCAGCATGCCGGTGGTCACCGTGGCGCCCAACGACGCGCTGCTGGAAAAGCTCAAAAGCAACATGCAGGAAGTGCGCGCGCGCGGCGGCGTGCTGTACGCGCTGGCCGACGACGACACGCACATCCAGTCGGCCGATGGCCTGCACGTGATCCGCATGCCCGGCCACTACGGCCCGCTGTCGCCCATCCTGCACGTGGTGCCGCTGCAGTTGCTGGCTTATCACACGGCGGTGGCGCGGGGGACGGATGTGGACAAGCCCAGAAATCTGGCGAAGAGCGTGACGGTGGAGTGAGCGACTTCAGGCGAAGGGGCTTGTGACTCCAACAAATAAAGTGCGTCGGACGTAAATAAAGTCCGTCGGTGAAATTCCGCATTGAGAAATTAGTGCCGCCTCATTTGAGGCGGTTCATGTATCGACGTATGTGGAGGGGCGGTGGGCTGCTTTAGGCTGGGAGCAGTCTGTGGTCACAGTTCGAACACAGGCGGCTTCCGACCCAATGCAGCCGCTCGGTCGCTCGCCAAGCCGTCGGTCAGGCCTTCGGTAGGTCACAAGGCACGACTCGAACCCAGGCCGCTGAACCCGTTGGGGCGAGCCCACCGTGAGCAACAGGTCGACC
>JAGOVZ010000124.1 GCA_018060485.1 Ottowia sp.
AACCTGTTCACCGGCATCTTCGCGCTGGCCCGCACCGTGGGCTGGATCGCGCAGCTGAACGAAATGATCGGCGACCCCGAATACAAGATCGGCCGCCCGCGCCAGTTGTACGTCGGCTCGCCGCGCCGCGACGTGCCCTGATTGGCAGCTTGACGCTTCGAGGAACCCGCCCGCGTGGCGGGTTTTTTCATGCCAAGCATGTCCAAAACTATGTTTTTAATAGCTGCCAGCGCTTGCCAGACAAGCGCTGGAGCCCATTTTTATCCTGATTTCTGATCGATGGCCGCGCTGCCCAACGCGAACGCCACCCTTCTCCATTCACGATGTCAAGGCATGGGTTTCGATAGAAAATGACGGCATGCCATCTTCACCCAAGATGGCGCGCACACCCCCCATGAAACCCACCGAACGCAGCTTCGCCCGCCGCATCGACCTGACGTCGTTGCAGCTGTTCGTGGCCGTGTGCGAAGCGGGCAGCATTGGCCGCGCGGCCGAGCGCGAATTCATTGCCGCCTCGGCCATCAGCAAGCGCCTCGCCGATCTGGAAAGCGCGCTGGACACCGCCCTGCTCTACCGCCACGCGCGCGGCGTCGATCTGACGCCCGCCGGCCAAAGCCTGCTGCACCACGCGCGCAACGTGCTGTACGGGCTGGAGAAGATGCAGGGCGAGCTGAGCGAATACGCCGACGGCGTGCGCGGCCACGTGCGTGTGCACGCCAGCATTTCGGCCGTGGTGCAGTTTCTGCCCGAAGACCTGGGCCGCTTTGCGCGCCAGCATCCGCAGGTCAAGATTGACCTGGAAGAGCACCTGTCGGGCGAGGTGTTGCGCGCCGTGCAGGAAGGCGCGGCCGACATCGGCATCTGCAACGCCAGCGCCGCCACGGCCAGCGGCCACGCGCTTCAGGTGCAACCGTACCGCGAAGACCATTTGGCATTGATTGTGCCCGCAGCGCACGCCCTGTCAGCGCAAGCAGCTATCAATTTCATAGATTCCCTGGACTTCGACCACGTCGGCCTGCAGGCCAACAGTTCCATCGCGCTGGCCATGTACCAGGCGGCGGCCGAGGCCGGGCGCGCGATTCGGCTGCGCATCCGCGTCACGGGCCTCGACGCCATGGGCCGCATGATCGCCAACGGACTGGGCGTGGGCGTGATGCCGGCGCGTGCCTTTGAACTGATGCAGCCCGCCGATGGCCCGCTGCGCGCCGTGCCGCTCAACGACGACTGGGCGCGGCGCGACATCAGCCTGATCGCGCGCGACTTTGCCACCCTGCCCGCCACCGCGCGCGCGCTGGTCGAACACCTGCGCGCCGCGATCCCGGCGCTGCCCGAATTGGCCCGCGCAGCCTAGAATTTGACATCAGAGAACGACCCACGAAAACGCCATGACCGCACGCACGCTCTACGACAAGATCTGGGACGAACACGTCGTCCACACCGAGGAAGACGGCACCGCCATCCTCTACATCGACCGCCACCTGGTGCACGAAGTCACCAGCCCGCAGGCCTTCGAGGGCCTGCGCGAAGCCGGCCGCAAGGTCTGGCGCGTGAGCAGCATCGTCGCCACCGCCGACCACAACACGCCCACCACCGGCTGGGAGCGCGGCTACGACGGCATTGACGACCCGATCAGCAAGGAGCAGGTCACCACGCTCGACGCCAACATCCGAGAAAGCGGCGCCGCCGCTTTCTTCCCCTTCCTGCACCAGCGCCAGGGCATCGTGCACGTGATCGGGCCCGAGAACGGCGCCACCCTGCCGGGCATGACCGTGGTCTGCGGCGACAGCCACACCAGCACGCACGGCGCCTTCGGCGCGCTGGCGCACGGCATCGGCACCAGCGAGGTCGAGCACGTGATGGCCACGCAGACGCTGCTGGCCAAGAAGGCCAAGAACATGCTGATCCGCGTCAACGGCAAGGCCGCGCCGGGCGTGACCGCCAAGGACATCGTGCTGGCCATCATCGGCAAGATCGGCACCGCCGGCGGCACGGGCTACACGATTGAATTTGCCGGCGACGCCATCCGCGCCCTGAGCATGGAAGGCCGCATGACCGTGTGCAACATGGCGATTGAAGCCGGCGCCCGCGCCGGCCTGGTCGCTGTGGACGACAAGACCATTGAGTACGTCAAAGGCCGCCTGCTCGCGCCCGGCACCGATGCCGCCAGCGGCAAGTTCGTCGGCGGCCCCGAGTGGGATCAGGCCGTCGCCTACTGGAAGACGCTGCACTCCGACCCCGATGCCAAATTCGACACCGTGGTCGAGTTGGATGCCGCACAGATCGTGCCCCAAGTCACCTGGGGCACCAGCCCCGAGATGGTGCTGGGCATCGACGGCCGCGTGCCCGACCCGGACAAGGAAAAAGACGCGAACAAGCGCGGCGCCATCGAACGCGCGCTGACCTACATGGGCCTGGAGCCCAACAAGGCGCTGGCCGACGTGCACATCGACAAGGTCTTCATCGGCAGCTGCACCAACAGCCGCATCGAAGACATGCGCGAAGCCGCCGCCGTGGTCAAGAAGCTGGGTCAGAAGGTGGCCGGCAACGTCAAGCTGGCGATGGTCGTGCCCGGCTCCGGGCTGGTGAAAAAGCAGGCCGAAGCAGAAGGGCTGGACAAGATCTTCACCGCCGCCGGCTTCGAGTGGCGCGAACCCGGCTGCAGCATGTGCCTGGCCATGAACGCCGACCGGCTGGAGCCGGGCGAGCGCTGCGCCAGCACCAGCAACCGCAACTTCGAAGGCCGCCAGGGCAACGGCGGGCGCACCCACCTGGTCAGCCCGGCCATGGCGGCGGCAGCGGCGGTGCATGGGCACTTCGTCGACGTTCGGCGGTTTGTCTGACGCAAGGCAGCGCGGCCATTGGCTAATCTTTCGTTTCTCGATCAACTTCATCCAAAGGAGTTTTGCCATGAAAACCTCGTTTGCCCTTCTGCTCGTCGTCTCGGCCGCGCTGGCCGGTTGCAACACTTGGCAAGGCGCCAAGCAGGACGCCAAGGAAGTCGGCGGCACCGTCACCAACGCGGTCGGCACCGGCTTGGACAAGGCCGGCGACGGCCTGAACACGGCGGGCGAAAAGGTCAAGGGCGTCGGCAAGTAAGCTGCGGCGCCGCTACAGCGACGCCGTTTCTTGATAAAAATGGCCGCCAGCGCACGTCCATCAAGCGCTGGCAGCTATTTTTTTGATAGTTTTAAGCTTTCATCAGAACTTCTTTCGATCATGCGAAACCTCGTCACCCTGACCCTCGGCACGTTGCTCGCGACCGCCGCCCTGGCGCAGTCGCCCTACCGCGCCTGCATGATCCAATCCGAGCGCCGCGTGATGGGCGCGCCCAGCGTCGCCAGCGACTGCCTGCAGGCCGCCAAGGGCGTGCGCCGCGCCGCGATCAAGGAGCGCTGCGAAGGCATCGCCAACTACCAGGCCGGCGGCAGCGGCCTGGGCAACCGCAACGCGACCCTGCTCACCTGGCTGCCGCAATGCCCGAGAGGCGCCGACGCGGTGTGCAAGAAAGCGTACGAGGGCGAGATCGACGTGCATTACTACAACCGCGACAGCGCTCAGCTGGCCGCGATGCGCGACAACTGCGACCGCGAAGGCGGCCAGTGGGTCGACCTGGACTGATCGCGCCGCCCGTTCCTCTTTTTATTCAGCCATTCAATTACTTTCAGCCGCCATGGACAAATTCACCGTTCACCAGGGCCTTGTCGCCCCCATGGACCGCGAAAACGTCGACACCGACGCCATCATCCCCAAGCAGTTTCTGAAGTCGATCCGCAAGACCGGCTTCGGCCCCAACCTGTTCGACGAGTGGCGCTACCTGGACCACGGCGAGCCCGGCATGGACGCGGCCACGCGCAAGCCCAACCCCGATTTCGTGCTCAACCAGCCGCGTTATGCGGGCGCCTCGATCCTGCTCGCGCGCAAGAACTTCGGCTGCGGCTCCAGCCGCGAGCACGCGCCCTGGGCGCTGCAGCAATACGGGTTTCGCAGCGTGATCGCGCCCAGCTTCGCCGACATCTTCTTCAACAACTGCTTCAAGAACGGTCTGCTGCCCATCGTGCTGCCCGACAGCGTGGTCGGCAAGCTGTTCGACGAAGTGGCCGCCTTCCCCGGCTACCAGCTCACCGTCGATCTGGATCGCCAGGTGATCGTCAAACCCGACGGCACCGAAATCGCCTTCGACGTGCAGCCCTTCCGCAAATACTGCCTGCTGAACGGCTTCGACGATATCGGGCTGACGCTGCGGCAGACGGACAAGATCAAGGCGTTTGAAGCCGAGCGGCTGGCAAACAAACCCTGGCTGGCGCACACCCTCGGCGCTTGATTTTTTAAAGCGTTTCAGGCATCCAGCGCTTGATGGACAAGCGCGAGCAGCTATAAAAACAGAAGCAATCCAAGATGAAAATCGCAATCCTCCCCGGTGACGGCATCGGCACCGAAATCATTGCTGAAGCGGTCAAGGTACTGAAGGCGCTCGACCTGAAGTTCGAGCTGGAAGAAGCCCCCGTGGGCGGCGCGGCTTATGACGCGCACGGCCACCCGCTGCCGGAAGGCACGCTCAAGCTCGCAAGCCAAGCCGACGCCATCCTGTTCGGCGCCGTGGGCGACTGGAAGTACGACACGCTGGACCGCCCGCTGCGTCCCGAGCAGGCCATCCTGGGCCTGCGCAAGGCGCTCGGCCTGTTCGCCAACTTTCGCCCAGCCATCTGCTACGAGCAGCTCACCCACGCCAGCAGCCTGAAGCCCGAGCTGGTGGCGGGCCTGGACATCCTGATCATCCGCGAGCTGACCGGCGACATCTACTTTGGCCAGCCGCGCGGCCGCCGCGTATCGCCCGACGGGCATTTCCCCGGTGCCGAGGAGGCCTTCGACACCATGCGCTACACCCGCCCCGAGATCGAGCGCATCGCGCGCGTCGCGTTCGAGGCCGCGCGCAAGCGCAACAAGCGCGTGACCAGCGTCGACAAGGCCAATGTGCTGGAAACCTTCCAGCTCTGGAAAGACGTGGTGACCGAAGTGCACAAGGACTACCCCGACGTGGCGCTCGATCACATGTACGTCGACAACGCCGCCATGCAGCTCGTCAAGGCGCCGAAGAAGTTCGACGTGGTTGTCACCGGCAACATGTTCGGCGACATCCTGAGCGACGAGGCCGCCATGCTCACCGGCTCCATCGGCATGCTGCCCTCTGCCAGCCTGAACGACAAAAAGCAGGGCCTGTACGAACCCAGCCACGGCAGCGCGCCCGATATCGCGGGCAAGGGCGTGGCCAATCCGCTCGCCACGATCCTCAGCGCGGCGATGATGCTGCGCTTCTCGCTCAACCAGCCCGAGGCGGCCGACCGCATCGAAGCCGCTGTCAAGAAAGTGCTGGCGCAAGGTCTGCGCACGCCTGACATCTACAGCGACGGCAAGGCCCACGACGGCCCTGCGGTAACCAAAGTCGGCACGCGCGAGATGGGCGAGGCGGTGGTGAAGGCGCTGTAAGCCCGTTAACCGCTCGTAGCTTGTAGGCTGGGTAGAGCGAAGCGAAACCCAGCTTCAGGCCGCGCCGCGCGGGGTGAGGCTTTGCACTTCGAAACGACACGCATTGCGTCATTCCCGCGAAGGCGGGAATCCAGCGTCGGCGCTGGCGGCAGCACTGGATTGCCGCCTGCGCGGCAATGACAAATAGGGGCAATTTGATCCGAAATTGTGATCAAAAACGATGCGCTGCAGCAGCGTTCCGGCTCTACCGCTTCGCGTCCAGGCGCGCGAAGAACGCCGCCAATTCCGCCTCGCCCTCTTCAAACTCCCGAATCCGCTCTTCGGTGTAGATCTCGATTGACGGCATGACGACCGGGCGGAGCAGCAGGCCATCGGGCGTCATCTCGGCAATTAGCTGATCGTTCGCCTTCAGCCCGAGTGCGCTATGCAGTTTCGGCGGTAGCGAAATCCCGCCGCGCCGGTCGAGCGTCAAGAGTGCCTGCATGGCGCCAGTCTTGCTGAAAGCCAGCGATTGCGCAACTCAATCGGCGCAGGCGCATCGAAAGCCTGCTTGGCGTCCTACAGCCACGCCCCCCTCATCTACTTTAAGCTGCTTGAAACAACCCTCAGGCAGCGCCATGGCCGACGATTCCGCCTCCGACGACAGCAGCACATCCCGCCCCACCGCCCGCGTGGTCTGGAAAGGCGCCATCAGCTTCGGCCTGGTGCACATTCCGGTGGCGCTGTACACCGCCACCACCAGCGAGGGGCTGGATTTCGACTGGCTCGACCGCCGCACCATGGAGCCGGTGGGCTACAAGCGCGTCAACAAGAAGACGGGCAAGGAAATCGCCGCCGCCGATATCGTCAAAGGCATCGAGGTCGAGGACGGCCAGTACGTCGTGCTGACCAACGACGAGATCAAGGCCGCCTTCCCCAAGAGCACGCAGACGATCGAGATCGAATCGTTCATCCAGGCCAGCGAAATCCCCTTCGTCTACCTGGAGCGGCCCTACTACCTGGCGCCCATCAACCGCGGCGAAAAGGTGTACGCCCTGCTGCGCGAGGCGCTGCTGGAGAGCGGCCGCGTCGGCATCGCGCGCGTGGTGATTTCCACCCGCCAGCACCTGGCCGTGCTGGTGCCCAGCGGCCCGGCGCTGATCCTGAACCTGCTGCGCTGGGGCGGCGAGATTCGCTCGTTCGAGGCGCTCAAGCTCCCGCCCGCGGGCGCCCAGGCGGCCGGCCTGAAAGAAGCCGAGCTGAAGATGGCGCGCCAGTTGATCGAGGAAATGTCGGCCCCGTGGGACGCCGACGATTTCCGCGATTCGTTCAAGGACGAAATCCTGCGCCTGGTCAAGCAGAAGGCCGAGGCCGGCGAGGTGCAGAGCGTCGAAAAGGTCGAATCCCCCGGCGCCGCCAAACCCGGCGCCGAGATCATCGACCTGACCGAGCTGCTCAAGCGCAGCCTGCAAGGCGGCGGCAAGGCATCGGCCAAGGACCAGGAACCCGACGATGCCGAGCCCAAAGCGCCCGCCAAAGCCAAAGCCCCCCGCAAGCGCGCGTGATGCCGGCGGCGCGGCGAAATCCAAGCCAAAAAAGGCCCCAGCGCTTGCAGGACGTGCGCAAGCAGCTACAAAAAAAGTAGCATCCAAACGCCCCTCGCCCACGCCCGCATCGCCGCCTGTTGCGGACGCTGACGCGCCGCTGTCCCGCTACCACGCCAAGCGCGACTTCCGCCGCACACCCGAACCGGCGGGCACGGTGGGCGACGCCCCCGGCCACGCCTACGTCATCCACAAGCACTGGGCCAGCCACCTGCACTACGACCTGCGGCTGGAGCTGGGCGGCACCATGCGCAGCTGGGCCGTGCCCAAGGGGCCGAGCCTCGACCCGCGCGACAAGCGGCTGGCGGTGCAGGTCGAAGACCACCCCATCGCCTACAACGACTTCGAGGGCCAGATTCCCGCCGGCCAGTACGGCGGTGGCCGCGTCATCATCTGGGACCGTGGCCACTGGTCGCCCGCGCCGGGCCACGACGCACAGGCCGGCCTGGCGGCGGGCAACTTCAAGTTCGTGCTGCACGGCGAAAAACTGCAAGGCGCCTGGGCGC
>JAGOVZ010000015.1:0-7783 GCA_018060485.1 Ottowia sp.
CGACGGCGCCCGTTTTCTCCAGCGCGGCGCTCATCACCAGCACGCCGGCCACCGTGATCACGGCCGGGTGGCCGAAGCCTGCAAACGCCGAGGCCGTGGGCACCAGGCCCAGCAGCGTGGTCGCCAGCAGCGCCGCCAGCGCCACCAGGTCGTGGCGAAAGCGCCCCCAGATGAACAAGCCGATCGTGACGATCAGCACGGCGAGAATTTTCCATTGGTCGGGCGTCGTGCGGTAGTCTGAAGCGGTGCGGCGCGTCGGGCGCAGCAGGTGCCATGCCAGCGCGCGGTCGAGCGCGGGCCGATGCCCGGCCAACTGCCGGCATGCCTCGCCAGGACGCCCTACGACTTCTCGACCGCCGCGCCGCAGTCGCATCAGATCGCCGGCTTGTTCTCGCTTAGGCGCGAAGGCCCGTCCGGCCACCCCATGTCTTCGTTGCAGTCGGGCAGGCTGCGCCCCAGTTGCTGCGCGAGCGTGGCCAGCCACGCCAGTGCGGCAACGGTGACGGGCGCCAGCAGCAGCACCAGCAGCGGCAGTCCGCGGGCGAGATGGGTCGACATGATGCGCTCTCCTTGGAAAACCAGGACGACATGAAAGATCAATACGCCGGCGCTTCAATGAAGCCGACCACGCGCTCGATCACGCTGCGATCGCCCAGCAGCCTGTGGTGCCCCAGACCCTGGGTCACATGCAGTTGCAGCGGACGCTCGGCGCAGGCCGTGATCAGGCTGAACAGGTGCTCGATCGGCACCTCCGGGTCGTCCGCATCGTGCAGCGCCAGCGTTGGGGTACTGGTCTGCCGCAACAGCTCGCCCACCGACAGACGCTCCCAGTCCATGCGTCCGCCGGAGCGCTCGACCATCATCTGGCGGCCACGGTCCAGCACCGCTTCAGGCAACTCGACCAGGCGCGCGAATTCCTCCGTCACCCACTTGCAATGGGCGAGCGAACTGAACAGCACCTGCCGCTGCACCTGAAGACCCCAGTCGACTTGCGCCCACAGCGCCATGGCGACGCCGAATGAATGCGCGATCAGCGTGTGCACCTCGCCGACATGCGCGCCGACGGCAGCCACGGCCTGCGCGAACTGCGGCAGCGTGGCAACGCGGCCGCTGGAGTGGCCGTGGCCAGGCGCGTCGAACGCCACCACGCGGTAGCCGGCGGCCAGCAGCGTCGGCACCATCTTGCCCAGATGGGTGGCGCGCGCACCCCAGCCGTGCACCAGCAGGATGGTCGGGCCGCTGCCCCAGCTGTACAGCGCCAACCGGCCGCGACCGAACGGCAGCCAGTCGTGTTGCGCCTGCTGGCGCAGCGCGTTCTGCCACGGGCGCTCGGCCACGCGAGGCGGGCGCGTCAGCAGCTGATAGGCCAGGCGCGCGGCCACGGCGGGGGCATGGCGGTGCAATGGGCGGAACATGCGGCGCAGCCAGCGCACCGAGCGTGTTTCCGCGAAGCGGCCGACGCGGCGCGCCGGCGTGGTCATGGGGTATGCCAGCGGCAGGTCGGCAGGCGTCGGGATGCAGAAATCGGCGGGTGGCATGGTGTTCTCCTTGCAGTGGGCGCGGCACCTTGCCGCGGGGTGAGGCCACTGTAGGAATCGGGTTGGTTCACGGACAGGTGAAGTTGGTCATGCGCGCCGCGGCAGTTCCCCCGCCCGAGGGACGAAGCGGTGGGACATGACCTTTCTCACGCTGACCGCCGGCGCCGCGCGCCCTACGCTGAAGCCCGATCTGATGGCGCGCTGCCCGTGGCGGCCGTGGCACTGGATCGACGTCACTTCGTCACGCCACACCCATTCATCTGCAAGGAGAGTTTCACCATGATCAGGATTCGTTCACATCCCCCCGCACGCTCCAGCGCCACCCGCCACCTGCGGCGCCTGCTGTGCGGAGGCTTCTTGTGCGGCAGCGCGCTGGCCGCGCTCGCGGGCCAAGGCATCGCATCAGGCGAGCGCCAGGCGCTGCTCGATCTGTACGCCCGTACCGGCGGCGAACAATGGACGGTGAACACCGGCTGGGGCGGTCCTGTGGGCAGCGAATGCCACTGGTACGGCGTGCGCTGCGACGACGCGCGGCAGCACGTGATCGGCCTGCACCTGCCCAACAACCAGCTGCGCGGCGCGCTGCCACGGCTCGGCGGGCTGCCACACCTGCAGACGCTGACGGTGTCGCTCAACCACCTGCGGGGCACCTTGCCGCTGCTGGCCGAACTGCCGGCCCTGCGCGAGCTGAAGGTCAACAACAATGCGCTGGTCGGCCCCTTGCCCGAATTGCGCCGGCTGACCCAGCTCGAACGCGTGGTGCTGGCCAACAACCGCTTCGATGGCTACCTGCCGCCGCTCGCCGGCCTGACGCAGTTGCGCGAATTCGATGCCTCCAACAACCAGTTGTCTGGCCTGGTGCCGCGCTTGCGCGGACTGGAGCGGCTGCGCCGCTTCGATGTCTCGTTCAACCGCTTGCAGGGCGTGCACGAGGCGCTGCCCGCCGTCGCCGACGTCGAAGGCAACCCGATGACCGATGTGCGCGATCGGGTGAGGCTCTGAACCAGCGGCTGGTCCAATCATGATTCAAATAGGCCACCAGCGCTTGTCCAGCAAGCGCGAGCAGCTATCCTAAATGTAGTAGGCAGCCCGACTCAGGCGTCCTGCAGCAACACCATCATCTGCGCGCCCGACACCGGTTTGGTCAACAAGGGCAGGCCGGCGCTGGCCGCCTGGGTGCACAGGGCTGCATCGGTCTCGCCGCTGATCAACACCACCTGTTTGCCCAGCGCGCGCAATTGCAAGGCCAGTGCCAGCCCATTGCCGCCGCCGGGCAGGCGCACATCGCAGATCGCCAGCTGGCCGAACTCCCGCTGGTGCCACGCCTCGGCCACGCTGTTGACGTGGCGCACGGTCTGGCCCCAGTTGCCCAGCAGCTGGCACATGGCGTCGGCCACCAGCGGGTCATCCTCCACCAGCAGAATGTCGCGCGCTGCCGGCAGGAAGACGATGTCGTCGCAAGGCAGCTGTGACGACGGGCCCTGCGCCGCGTCATCCAGTACTGGGGCGCACGGCGCGCTGGCACGGGGCAGTGCGAGCGTGAAGCAGCTGCCGGCGCCAGGCGCCGAGCGCAGCGTCAGGCTGCCCAGCATCAGGCGGGCGAAGCGGCGCGAGATCGCAAGGCCGAGGCCGTAGCCCTGCTGGCGGTCGCGCGCCTGGTTGTCGAGCTGCACGAACTCCTGGAACACGCCGTCGTGCTGGTCGGCTGCGATGCCCGGCCCGGCATCGCGCACCTGCAATTGCCAGCATTGCGCGCCCGGGCGCAGCGCCACCAGCACGCGCTGGCCGGGCTGCGAGAACTTGATGGCGTTGTCCAGCAGGTTCGACAGCGCACGCCGCAGCATCAATTCGTCGGCAAAGGCGTGGCGCGCGCGCTCGTCGCCCAGCAGCGCGACCACGCGCACCCCCGCGCGCTCGGCCGCCGCGCTGTGCTGCATCACCACCGCCCGCACCAGTGGCGCCAGTTCGACCGCCCCGATGCTGGCGCGCAGCGTGCCGGCGTCCATGCGCGTCAGATCCAGCACCTGGGACAGCAACTCGTCAAGCGCCCGCCACGATTGGCGGATGCCGTTGACGGCGCGGCGCGCCTCGGCATCGCCCTGGTCCGCCATCGCGCGCGTCAGCGATTCGAGGTACAGGCCGATGGCATGCACCGGCTGGCGCAGGTCGTGGCTGACGGCGGCAAAGAAGCGCGATTTCGACAGGCTCAGCTCGGCCATGGCGTCGGTGGCGCGCTCGGCGCGCTGGCGCAGCACCGATTCGCGCGCCATGCGCCGCGCCTGCACCATGGCGGTGTAGACGATCATCACCCCCAGCAGCGCGCCGCACAGGCCCAGCACCAGCAGCATGGGCCGCGGACCACGCACGCCATCGAACATGAAGCGCAGCGCCATCGGCCCGATGATCAGCGCCACCGCCACGCCGGTGCGCGGCAGGTCGCGCACGCCCCACATGGCGACCAGGCTGGCGGTCATGGTCATGTACAGGCCGAGCAGCGCGTGCAGGCCATGTTCGCCCGGCACGTACAGCAGAAAGCCGGCGCTGCCGACCGCCAACGCGGATTGCCAGACGTAGCGGCGATAAATGGCGCGCCTGCGCGCTTCGGGCAACAGCTTGAAGTCGGGCCGCCGAACGCGCCAGAAACCCCAGGTGCCGGTGCCTGCGACCAGCGTGAACCACAGCATGGGCTGCCACCACGGCAGCACCGGCAAAAACAGCAGCGCGCCCAGCAGCTCGCAGGCCCGGATCAGTATGTACAGCTGCACCGGCTGCGTCGCGCCCCGGTGTTCGGGCGGCGGCAGCAGCAGGCTCACGCGGTGTCGGGGTTGTACTGCGCGGCCTGGGTGCGGTTGGACACGCTGAGCAGCCGGAAGATGTCCGACATGTAGTTCTTCACCGTGCCTTCCGACAGATCGAGTTGCTGCGCGATGTGCTTGTTGGACAGGCCCTGGCGCAGCAGCGCGCGAATTTCCTGCATGCGCGGTGTCAGGCCGGTGTCGGGCAAGGCCTCGGCCGCCGCCGCATCGGGCAGCCAGGGCTCGAGCCGGCGGCCCTGCAGTGCGGCCTCGATGGCCTCGCGCATGCGCGCCACGCCGGCGCTCTTGGGCACGAAGGCGCACACGCTGGGCACGTCGAGCGCGCGCCGCACCACGTCGGGCGAGGTGAGGGCGGAGACCACGATGAGCGGCAGGCGTGGCTGCTCGCGCGCCAGCGAGGCGAGCCGCAGCCCGCGCTCCATGCCGGGCATGTTGAGGTCGACCAGCGCCAGCTGCGGCGTCGGCACCCGGCGCGCCAGCTGCCACAGCGCCGGCGCGTTGCCGGCCTCGAGCACCTGCGCGCCCGGCAGCATGGCGCACACCATCAGCTTGAGGCCGTCGCGCACCAGGTCATGGTCATCGGCCAGGATCACCGTCGGTGCGGTGCCGGCGCCGGAAAGAGGAGCGGCCACGGATGTCATCGCCACAGCGTATCGACCCAGGACGGATGGCGCAATCGTGGCGGGGGTGAAATTGGTCATGCCCGTCCCCTGACCAAGGTACGTGGCAGGTGCGCGGCAGCGCTTGTGGCGTGGGCGCGGATTTTGAAGTGTTTTCAGGTGGCAGCGCTTGTCCCGCTTGCGCGAGCAGCTATCAAAATCATATCAATCCTCATCCTGCACCTTGTGCTGCCCCATCAGCTGCTGCTGCACGCCGGGTGGCACCACCTCGTAGTGCGACAGCGCAAGCGAGTAGCGGCCCTGGCCGGCGGTCATGGCGTTCAGGCGGGTCTGGTAGTCGGCCAGTTCGGCCATCGGCGCCTGGCCGTTGACGGTGAGCTGGCCCAACTGGCCCGAATCGGTGCCGCTGACCATGCCGCGCCGCGCCGACAGATCGCCCGTGATGGCGCCCATCGCGCTTTCGGGTGCGGCAATCTGCACCTGGGCGATGGGCTCCAGCACCACTGGCTTTGCTTCCCGGATGGCGGCCTGAAACGCGCGCTTGCCGGCGGTGACGAAAGCGATCTCCTTGCTGTCGACCGCGTGGTGCTTGCCGTCGTGCACGATGACGCGCACGTCGTGCACCGGGTAGCCGGCGATCACGCCTTCGGCCAGTGCCTCGCGCACGCCTTTTTCAACCGCCGGCATGAACTGGCCGGGGATGGTGCCGCCTTTCACCTGATCGACAAACTCGAAGCCCGCGCCGCGCGGCAGCGGCTCGATGCGCAGGTGCACTTCGCCAAACTGGCCGGCGCCGCCCGACTGCTTCTTGTGGCGGTATTGCGCGGCGGCGTTTTGCGTGATGGTCTCGCGGTAGGCGATGCGCGGCGGGCGCGTGTCGACTTCGAACTTGTGCACATCGCGCAGGCGCTCCAGCAGCATGCGCAGGTGCAACTCGCCGAGGCCGTAGACCACGGTCTCGTTGGTCTGCGCCAGGTGCTCCAGCTTGAGGCACGGGTCTTCGGCCACCAGCTTGCCGACGATGTCCCACATGCGCTGTTCGTCGCCGCGCCGCTTCGGGCTGATGGCGACGCCGTGCACCGGCACGGGGAAGGGCAGGGGCTTGAGGTGGATGTGGTCGTCTTCCGCCGCGTCGTGCAGCACGGCGTCGAAGTGCAGTTCGTCGATCTTGGCCACGGCGCAAATGTCGCCCGGGCCGGCGCTGGGCACCTCGACGTGGTTCTTGCCTTGTTGCAGATACACGTGCCCGACCTTGAACGGCTTGCGCCCGTCGCCCACGTACAGCTGCGTGCCGGGCGTGATGCTGCCCTGGTGTACGCGCACGAAGCCCAGCTTGCCGACGTAGGGGTCGATGCTGACCTTGAACACGTGCGCCAGCACGTGCGCCGCCGGGTCGGGCTTGGCGTGCATCAACGTGGCGGCGTCGCCTTCGCCGTTCAGGAAGTCGGGCGGGTTGCCCTCGGTCGGGTTGGGCAGCAGGCGGGCGATCACGTCCAGCAACTCGGGCACGCCGGCACCCGTGCGGGCCGAGACAAAACAGACCGGGATCAGGTGCCCCTCGCGCAGCGCCTGCTCCAGCGGCGCGTGCAGCTCGTTGGCGTCGATGTCGCCGTCGTTCAGGTAGCGGTCGACAAAGTCGCCATCGACCTCGACCACCTGCTCGACCAGCGCGCGGTGCGCATCGGCCACGGCGCCGAAGTCGCAGTGGCCCTCGCGGTTGTAAAAGCAATCGACCACCTGGGTGGCGCCGGCATCCGGCAGGTTCAAGGGCAGGCATTCCTTGCCGAAGGCGGCCTGGATGTCGGCCAGCAGCGCGGACAGATCGACGTCTTGCGCGTCGATCCGGTTGACGATGACGAGGCGGTCCAGCCCGCGCTCGGCGGCGTAGGCCATCATGCGCTGGGCCATCGGCTCGATGCCGGCGGCGGCGTTGATGACGATGGCGGCGGTTTCCACCGCTTCCAGCGCCGGCAGGCTCTGGCCGATGAAATCGGGCGCGCCGGGCGTGTCGATCAGGTGGATGCGGCAGCCGCCGTGATCGAGGTGCATCACCGACGATTGCAGCGAATGCCCGGCCTTGATCTCCAGCGCGTCGTGGTCGCTGACGGTGCTGCCGCGCTCCACGCTGCCGGCCGCGCCCATGGCGCCGGTGTGCTGCAACAAGGCCTCGGCCAGCGTGGTCTTGCCGGCGGCGGCGGGGCCAACCAGGGCCAGGGTTCGGATGTTCCCGACGGCCGGCGTGGCCGATGTGGTGTTGGGCATGGCGTGACTCCTGATAATGACTGGCGGTGCTGGGCCGGGCGCTGCGACGCTGGCGACACTTGGGCTTGATAGCGGGTCAGCGGCGCCTGGCATTCAGCGCGTGGCGCCCATCAGGTGCCTGGCCAGCGCGTGATAGGCCGGCAGCGATGTCGGGTCGTTGTTGGCGTTGGCCGCCAGCGGGTGCGAGGCGTAGCGCGCGATCACCATTTCCGCCGTCGGATCGACGTAAATCGCCTGGCCGTGAATGCCGCGCGCCATGTACGCACCGTGTTCGTTGTGCGTGACCCACCACATGTTGCGGTAACTCCAGCCGGGCAGGGTGACGTAGCCAGCCGGTGTGAAGGCAGCGCGGTCGCCACCGCGGCGGATGTCGTCCACCACCGCCTGCGGGATCACCTGCCGGCCGTCGAACAGGCCGCCCCAGCGGCCGCCGCGGCGCATCAGCTCGCCAAAGCGGGCCAGATCGCGCAAGCCGGTGTTGAGGCCACCGCCTGCAAACTCGGTGCCCACCGAGTCGACGGTGAAGTAGGCGTCCTGCTCCATGCCC
>JAGOVZ010000015.1:7883-18860 GCA_018060485.1 Ottowia sp.
TGCCCGTCGGCCACCAGCATGGCGGCGATGGTGCCGAAGAAGGACTTGGTGAGCGATTGCGCCAGATGCTGCCCGTCGGGCTTGAACACGCCGGCGTAGCGCTCGTACACGATGCGGCCCTTGTGCAGCACCACCACGCCATCGGTGTAGTTGGCGTCGAAGGCCTGGCCCCAGGTCATGGGCTCGGTCATGCCCAGCGGCACGAAGGTGACGGCGTCGAGGTCGGCGCGCTCGGCGCGCGGCAGCGCAGACGGCGAGTCCAGCCCGCGCGAGACGTTGGTGGTGGCACCCAGCTGGCGCGCGTTGGAGAAAGTCCAGCGCAGTTGCGGAAAGCGGTAGAAGCTGCCGTCTTCCTTGCGCACGATCTTGTCGGCCGGCGGGGGCGAGCCGACCATCCAGCCCAGCCGTGCCGGGTCCGATGCCTGCGCATCGGGTGGGGGCGCCGTTTGGGCCAGGGCGCCGGCGCTCACGCAGGCGCAGACCAGCCCGGCCCAGCGGGCGCAGGCGTATTGCCATCGAATCATGCTTGTCTCCTCGTTCTTGTAGGGCGGCTGGCTCGCGTTGCCATCATAAGACTGGGCAGCGTGCGCTATGCTGACCCGCATGACCGAGTCCATCGCTACCCCGCAGGACGTGCTGGCCTTCTGGCTTGGCGCGTGGCCGATTGATCAAGCCGCCATGCAGCGCGTGCAGGCACAGTGGTTCAGCAAGAACGACGCTTTCGATGCCGAGCTGCGCCAGCGCTTTGGTGCCACCCTCGCCGCCGCGCGCGCCGGTCGGCTGGACGACTGGGCGCGCGACGCCGACGGCTGGCTGGCGCTGCTCATCGTGCTCGACCAGTTCAGCCGCAACGCGTTTCGCGGCCAGCCGGAGGGCTTTGCGGGCGATGCGCAGGCGCTGGCGATCGCCCAAGCCGGTATCGCACGTGGCGATGACCAGCGCGTGCCGCCGATGGCGCGCATCTTCTGCTACCTGCCGCTGGAGCACGCGGAAGACGCCGCCATGCAGGCTCGAAGTGTGGCGCTGTTCACTGCGTTGCGCGATGCGCCGGGCGCTGAGCCGAAGGCATTTTTCGACGGCACGCTGGACTACGCGCACAAGCACCAGGACGTGATCACGCGCTTTGGACGCTTTCCACATCGCAACGCGATTCTGGCGCGTGCCAGCACGGCCGAAGAGCAGGCCTACCTGGCGCAGCCGGGCGCTGGTTTTTGAATCAAATCAGGCTGTAGCGCTTGCCCATCAAGCGCGAGCAGCTATCGTTGATGTAGCAATCAGCGCACCGGCTCGATGCGCACCAACCATTCCGCTTCGCCCATGTCGGCGCCCGCGTTGCAGTGGCGGCTGACCACGCGGTAGACGCGGTTGCGGTGGTTGGGGAAGCTCACCGTGTCGCCCACGCTCAAAGCGCACAGGGGGATGTCCGAGTCGGGCGTTGGCAGCAGCCCGGTGGTGGTGCGAAAGCCCGGGGTGTCCTGATCGATGTAGAACGAGATGACGCTCATGCCAGCCTCCTGTGGGGTGGCTGCATTGTGCAGCGGCCAGTTGAATTTGGCGATGCAAAAGACGCAAAAGGCCGCGGAGCGGGCCATGCGGGAACGCCGTGGCAGGGGTCGCCCCGGCCAAGGCGGTGTCCCTCCTGGGGGTGATGGCGTCGAGGGCGACTCAGGGGTGATTTACCCCAGCATCTCGAAATCGATGAAGCCGCGCTCCACGTTGGTGGACCGCAGTTTGACGCGCACCTTGTCGCCCACGTTGATCTTGCGTCCGCGCGCCACCAGCAGCTTGCCTTCGGCGGGTGGGTTGAAGATGCGCACCCAGTTGTTGCCGTTCGAACTGCCGGTCACCACGCCGTCAAACTCGTCGCCGATGTGCGATTCAAGCAGCATGGCGGCTTCTGATTTGCGCAACTGGCGCTCGACCTTGTTGGCGGCGTCTTCCTGCTTGGTGCAGTGGTTGGCGAGGAATTCCAGCTCGGTGTGCGAGTAGGGCGCGGTCGCTTCTGACAGCGCGGCCTTGATCAGGCGGCTGGTGATGAGGTCGGGGTAGCGGCGGTTGGGCGCCGTGCTGTGCGAATAGTCGCGCACGGCCAGGCCAAAGTGGCCAATCGTCGGGCCGCCGGGCCGCTCGACCACGTATTCGCCGCGGCCCATCAGCTTGACGATGATGAGCGACAGATCGGGAAAGCGCAGCGGATCGCGCTTGCGCTCGGCGGCCAGAAACTGCTCCAGCGCCGACGAATCAGGCTCGGCGGGCAGTGTCCAGCCCCGCTCGGCCGCGACTTCGGCAATGCGCGCCCAGCGCTCGGGCGACTTCACCACGCGGCGGATCGACGCGCGTTTCTTGCCCGCCAGAAAGCGCGCGGTGACGCCGTTGGTGGCCACCATGAATTCCTCGATCAACTGGCGCGCGCGGTTCTGCACCTGCTGCTTGATGGCCACCACCTGATCGCCCTGAAATTCGGCGCGCGGCTGAAAGGTCTCGAATTCGAGCGAACCGTGCTCGCGGCGCCGCGCGCGCAACTGCTGCGCCACCGAATCCTGCGTGCGGATCTGCTCGTCCATGCCGGGCACGCGGTCGGCTGCCTCAGGCAGCGGGCCGTTGCCGTCGATCCAGGCCGCCACCGCGTCGTAGGCCAACTTGGCCTTGTTGTGCACGCGGGCGCGCGTGATGTGGCTGCGCAGCATCTCGCCATCGGGTGCGAACACCATCTCGGTCACGGTGGCCACGCGCTCTTCGTGCGGGTTGAGCGAGGTGAAGTCGGTGGAGAGCTTTTCCGGCAGCATCGGGAAGATGCGCGCCGAGGTGTAGACGCTGGTGGTGTTGATCTGCGCGTGGCGGTCGATGGGCGTTTCTTTCTCGACCAGCGTGTCCACGTCGGCAATCGCCACCAGAATGCGCACGCTGCCATCCGGCAGCACCTCGCTGGCGGTGAGCTGATCCAGGTCGCGCGAATCGTCGTTGTCGATCGAGCACCACAGCAGGCCCGTCATGTCGACGATGCCGGCGCCGTCTTCCGCGCTTGGGCCGTCGATGGTCTTGAGTTGCTCGATGGCGGGCTTGGGAAACTCCGGCTCCAGCCCGCGCTCGCGCATGGCGGCCACGGCCAGGTCGGCCAGTTCTTCTTTCTGGTGCGGGTGCAGTTTGTTGTTCATGGCGGTGGAATCTGGTGCGCGGCCATCATAGCCAGCGTCGTTTTACAGGCCGCGCCACAGCAGCAGCCCGAGCGCGCCCAGGTTGAGCAGCACGGTGAGCACGTAGATGGTCAAGAACGGCTGTTTGCGCGATTTGTGGCGCAGCGCGCGCTGCGCCAGCCAGGCCGCGGGCCAGCCACCGGCGGCGGCCAGTGCATGCAAGGTTTTCTCGGACGTGCGCCAGCGCCCCTGCTCGGCGGCGGATTTGTCGAACGCATAGCTGAAGAAGGTGGCGATGTTCAGCAGCAGCAGGCCGCCGGCCACCACGGGCAAATCCAGTGGCCACAACCGGCGCAGACTGATGGCCAGCAGCAGGCCCAGCCAGACCAGCAGCGCGATGCTGAACAGGGCGGGCTGGCCGTCCAGACTCAGACTGCGTGGGGCTTCGCGCACGGCGCGCTCGGACGGCCGGGGCGTCGGCGCGCGGCGGGCGCCGCCTCGCGCTGGGCTCGTGCGCGACGGCGGCGGCGTCGGCGCGGCGTCGGCGCGCGAAAGCGCTTGCACCGCCATGGCGCGTGGTCCTTTGCCGCCGACCTCGATCTGCTCGAAGCGCACGCTCATGCCCTCGGCCGGTTCGCCGCCGCGAAAGTCGCGCACATGGAAGAAGATGTTGCGCGCCCCCTCGGGCGTGGCGATGAAGCCGAAGCCGCGCGCGGCGTCCCAGCGGACGATCTGGCCTTGTCGGGTCATCGATGGTGCGGTGTGTTCTTAAAGAAAAAAGCCATCCAGCGCTTGATAGGCAAGCGCAAGCAGCTATTATTTTGAGAGCGTATGCAGCGGAATGTCGTGCTGCGCCGCCAGCGCGTCGAGCTGTTTGCGCGTCTTGCTCAGCGCCCAGGCGGCAATGGCTTCGCGCGCTTGCGGGGCAAACGGTGCACGCGCGTCGGGCGGGGGCAATCCGGCGACGGCGAACAGCGCGCGCGCAAAGTGCGGCTCCAGCGCGGCGATGGCGACGCGCCCGTCCTTGCACGGGTACACGCGGTAGCCGGCGTGCGCGCCGCCGACCGAGCCGCTGGGCAGCGTCAGGCCCCATGTGCGCGGCAGCGCCAGCCATTCGGCCGCGCTCGACAGCGCCACCTGCCGGTGCTGGCCACGGCCCGTGGCGCGGGCCTGCATCAGCGCCGCCAGCGCGGCCTCGCTGGCCATCAACGCGCCAGCCATGTCGGCCAGCAGGGTGGGCGGCAACTCGGTGCCGGTGACCAGTCCGGCCTCGGCCAGATAGGTCAGGTCGTGCCCCGGCTCGTCGGCCCGCGCGCCCGGCGCGCCGACGATTTCGACCATCGACAGGTGCGGATAGGTGCGGCGCAGCGCCTTCCAGTCCAGCCCCAGCTTGACCAGCGCCGAGGGGCGAAATGAGGTGAGCAGCAAGTCGGCGCGCAGCAGTTCGCGCGCCAGTTGCGCCTGCCCGCGCTCGGCTTTCAGATCGAGTTGCACCACGCGGATGCCTTCGTGCAGCGCGCTGTAGGCGCCGATGTTGTACTGGCCCATCGGGTCGCCGCTGATCGGCCGGCCCGCGGGCGTCATCCCGGGGCCGGGCGGCTCCACCTTGAGGCATTTCGCGCCCATGGCGGCCAGGCGCATCAGCGCGGCCGGGCCGGGCAGGTTGAGCGCCAGGCTGACGATGCGGGTGCCGCGCAGCGGCTGAGGCGATGAGGCAGTGGCCATGGCAGTGGACTATTGAAAATATAGCTGGTGACGCTTGCTGGGCAAGCGCGGGAAGCCAATTTATAGCCGATTCACCGCCTGCCAGGCCCTTGGGGCGCTGGCTTGCGCTTAAGCGCGCCGCGCGCCGAAGTCGAGCGGCAGGCCGACGTAGTTCTCGGCGATGCTGGTCAGGCCGGCTTCCGAGTGCATCAGGTAATCCAGCTCGGCGTGCTGGAACTTGGCGGTGATCGCTTCGTCGTGCGGAAAGCGGTGCATGAGCTGCGTGAACCACCACGAAAAGCGCTCGGCGCGCCAGATGCGGGCCAGGGCCTTGCTCGAGTAGTCGTCGAGCCCCGCTTCGCTCTTGTCCTGGTAGAAGCCGACCAGTGCGTCAAACAGGTACTTCACGTCGGTCGCCGCCAGGTTGAGCCCTTTGGCGCCGGTGGGCGGCACGATGTGCGCCGCGTCGCCGGCCAGGAACATGCGGCCAAAACGCATCGGCTCGGTGACGAAGCTGCGCAGCGGGGCGATGCTTTTTTCGATGCTGGGGCCGGTGACGATTTTTTCGCGCGCCTCGTCGTCCAGACGCAGCTTCAGCTCCTGCCAGAAGGCGTCGTCGCTCCATTCTTCCACCTTGTCGGTCAGCGGCACCTGCAGGTAATAGCGGCTGCGCGTGTTGCTGCGCTGACTGCACAGCGCAAAGCCGCGCGGGCTGTTGACGTAGACGAGTTCGTGGTTCACCGGCGGCGTGTCGGACAGCAGGCCGAGCCAGCCGAAGGGGTAGACCTTTTCGTATTCCTTGATCGCGCTGCGTGGCGCGCTGGCGCGGCACACGCCGTGAAAGCCGTCGCAGCCGGCGATGAAGTCGCAGTCGATGCGGTGCTGCTGGCCGTCTTTCTCGTACGTGACGTAAGGCTTGGCGGTGTCGAAGTCGTGCACGGCAGCGTTGCGCGCCTCGTACATGGTCGTCAAGCCGGCAGCCGCGCGCGCGTCCACCAAATCGTGCGTCAGCTCGGTCTGGCCGTAGACCATCACGTGCTTGCCGCCGGAGTATTTCTTCAGGTCCACGCGGTGGCGCTGGCCGCCAAACAGCATCTCGAAGCCGTCGTGCACCAGGCCTTCCTTGTGCATGCGCGCGCCCACGCCGGCTTCGTCCATCAAATCGATGCAGACCTGCTCCAGGATGCCGGCGCGGATGCGGCCGAGCACGTATTCGCCGCTGACGCGCTCGACGATCACGGCGTCGATGCCGGCCTTGTGCAGCAACTGGCCCAGCAGCAGGCCGGAGGGGCCGGCGCCGACGATGGCGACCTGGGTGCGGGTGGTGGTCATGGGGTCTCCTTTGGAATCTGATGAAAACTCAACCAGAGGAGCTTAGGTGCTCGACCGCGCCATCGCCATCCGCCCGCCACGCATTTGCGCGCTGATCAAACGTGATGTGCGATGATCGCGCAAACCATGGACATCGCCCACGCCGACACCATCGCCGGCCTCGTCAAGGGGCTGGCCGTGCTGGAGAGTTTCGACACCGAGCGCCAGCGCCTGAACGCCACGCAGGCCGCCGAGCGCGCCGGCCTGACGCGCGCGGCGGCGCGGCGCCATCTGCTGACGCTGGCCCACGTGGGTTATCTGGAGACCGACGGCAGCTTTTTCTGGCTCAGCGCCCGCACGCTGCGGCTGGCCGGCGCCTACCTGGCGTCGTCACGGCTGCCGCGCGTGATCCAGCCGGCGCTCAATCGCCTGGCGGCCGAAACGCAGGACGTGTATTCGGCCGTGGTGCTGGATGGCGACGAGGTGGTCATCGTGGCGCGCAGCGCCGGCCTGGCGCCGTCGAACCAGTTGCTGGCCTACGGCCGCCACCTGGGCGCGCGTTTGCCCGCGCACGCCACATCCACCGGGCGCGTGCTGCTGGCGGCGCTGCCCAAGGCCGAGTTGAACGCCTGGCTGGCCGGCCGCAGCCTGCCGCGCCTGACGCCGCGCACCACGACCGAGTTGCGCAGCTTCAAGGCGCTGCTGGCGCAAGCCGCGGCGCAGGATTTCTGCATCGCCAACGACGAGCACGAACTGGGCGTGCACGCCATCGCCGTGCCGTTGCGCGATGTGAAGGGCCGCACGGTGGCGGCGCTGAACGTGATCGTGCCGCCCGGTCGGCTGGACGATGCATCGCTGCGTGCTGACGCACTGGAGCGACTGCGCGCGGCGGCCAGCGAGTTGCGGCAGATGCTATGAAATAAAGAGCTGATTGCGCTTGTCCTGCTTGCCCTGGAGGCCTGAAAGGCTTGAATTCGAACAGCCGGACGCGAAGGACGCACAGGATTCGCAAAGGACGCGAGAAATTCAAAATGCCAAGTTTTATTTGGCTGTTCTTTTGCGTCCTTCGCGTAAATTTCGCGTTCTTCGCGTTCTTCGCGTCAGGCAGTTTCTGGCAGCCTGTCAAACACCCAAATGCTGCGTCAGCAACTCAGGCTGCGCGATCAGCGCCTCCGACGTGCCTTCAAACACCACCTCGCCCTTCACCAGGATGACGTTGCGATCCGTCACCTGCGTCACGTGACGCCAGTTCTTGTCGACGATGATGCTGCTGATGCCGCTTTGGCGGATGACGTCGCAGATGCGCCAGATCTCGCGCGCGATCAGCGGCGCCAGGCCCTCGGTGGCTTCGTCGAGGATCAGCACGTCGGGGTTGGTCATCAGCGCGCGTCCGATGGTGAGCATCTGCTGCTCGCCGCCGGACAGCTGCTGGCCGCCGTGGTTCAGGCGTTCGGCCAGGCGAGGGAATGTTTCCAGCACGCGCTCATAAGTCCAGTCGCGCTGGCCGCGTGTGCCGGGGCGGGCGGCCATTTTCAGGTTCTCGACCACGCTCAGGTTGCCGAAGATGCCGCGTCCCTCGGGCACGTAGGCCACGCCCAGTTGGGCGATCTCATACGGCGCCCGGCCGGTCATCGGCTTGCCCATCACCAGCACGCCGCCGCGGCGCGGCTTGACCAGGCCCATGATGGATTTGAGCAGCGTGCTCTTGCCCATGCCGTTGCGACCCATCAGCCCAATCGTTTCGCCGCGCCGCACAGCAAAGTTGACGCCCTTCAGGATGTGGCTGGCGCCGTAGTAGGTGTGCAGGTCGATGGCGTGGATGAGCAGGTCGGGGTCGTGGCCGTGGCGGGCCGTCGGCGCGGTGTTGTGCGAGCGCGGCGCCAATGGGTTGTTTGGTTCGTCTTGCAGGTTGGCGTTCGATGTCGTGGCCATGTCAGTTATCCACCGCATCTTTTGTGGGAGCGGCCTTGGCCGCGATCAGCACCACCACTTGGCGATACGCCACATCGCGGGCAAGCCCGCTCCCACAAGACAGGACACGTCGGTGACAGCGATTCGACCAAAGGGTCATTTCAATGCTCCTCGCCGAGATACGCGGCTTGCACGCCCCGGTCGGCGCGGATGGCGGCCGGCTCGCCGCTGGCGATCACGGTGCCGTTGACCATCACCGTCAGGTGGTCGGCCAGCGCGAAGATGGCGTCGATGTCGTGTTCGACCAGCATCATGGCGTGGTGGGGTTTCAGGCGCAGCAGCAGCTCGACCATGCGCTCGGCCTCGGCCACGCCCATGCCGGCCAGCGGCTCGTCAAGCAACAGCACCTGCGGATCGGTGGCCAGCGTCATGGCGATCTCCAGCTGCCGCTGCTCGCCGTGGCTGGCGGCACCCGCGATGAAGTCGCGGCGCGCTGTCAGGCCGGCGAGTTCCAGTGCTTTTTCAGCGCGCTCGTTCACGGCCGCATCGCCGCGCGCATTTTGCAGCCAGCGCAGTGGGTTGAAGGGCTGCTGCGCGGCGCGCGATTGCGCGGCCAGGCGCACGTTTTCCCACACGGTGAAGGGCAGAAAGATGTTGGTCTTCTGGTAGCTGCGGCCGAGGCCGCGGCGCGAGATCTGCTCGGGCGAGGCGGTGGTGATGTCGTGCGTGCCGAGGGCAATGGTGCCGCTGGTCGGCGGCAGATCGCCCGACAGCAGGTTGGTCAGCGTCGACTTGCCGGCGCCGTTGGGGCCGATGACGCAGTGGATGCGGTCGCGCCACAGATCGACCGAGACATCGTTGACGGCGGCGAGGCCGCCGAACTTCTTGGTCAGGTTCCTGGCGCTGAGGAGCACTTCACTCATGCTCGCCCCCCTTGCGCCCCGTGAAGCGCGCCAGCAGGCCGAGCAGCCCGCGCGGCGCGAACACGATCACCGCCACGATGAACAAGCCCATCCACAACTGCCAGTGCTTGCCGGTGTTGAACTCGCCGATGGCGGGCAAGTCCTTGAACAGCTCCAGCATGAACTCGAACGCAAAGGCGCCGACGATGGCGCCGGCAAAGTTGCCCATGCCGCCCAGAATGACCATCATGATGGCGTGCGCGCTCATGTGGAAACCCATCAGCTCGGGGTTCACGAAACCCGTCTGCGCGCCCCACAGATAGCCCGCCAGCCCCGCCAGCGCGCCCGCCAGCGTGAAAGCCGTCAGCTTGTAGCCAAAACTGCCGAAGCCCACGGCGCGCATGCGGTGCTCGTTGACGCGGATACCGGCCAGCGCGCGGCCAAACGGGCTCCACAGCACGCGGCGCAAAAACACGTAGGTCAGCACCAGGCAGGCCAGCACGAAGTAGTAGAAGACGCGCTTGTTCTCCAGATCGAACAGGCCGGCGTCGGGCTTGAAGTTGATGTAGACGCCGTCGGAGCCACCCAGCTTCAGCGGGAACAGTCCGAAGACGTTCAGCTCCTTGTTGTCGAACACCAGAAAAAACAGCATCTGCGCGAACGCCATCGTCACCATGATGAAGTAGATGCCGCGCGTGCGCACCACGAAAAAGCCGATGACCAGCGCGAACAACCCGGCCACCAGCACGGCGGCGGGCAGCGTCCACCACAGGCTCACCGGCCCGTTGTCGGACGACAGCAGCGCCAGCGCGTAGCCGCCCAGGCCGAAGTACGCGGCATGGCCGAGCGACACCAGGCCGGTGACGCCCTGCAGCAGATCGAGGCTCATGGCGAAGATGGCCAGGATCATCATGCGCGCCACCATCTGCTGGTAGAACTCGCTGCCGACGAAAGGGAAGGCGATGAGCGCGACTAGGCCCAGCGCCAGCACGACCCGGATGCTGCGCGGCAGGGTTTCGAGGTTGGATTGCGGCGCGCTCATTGCTTGAACAAACCTTCAGGCTTCCAGAGAAGAACAGCGGCCATCAACATATAGACCAGCATGCCCGCCACCTGCGGCAGCAGCACCTTGCCGAAGGTATCGACAAAGCCCACCAGCAGCGCGGCGATGAGCGCGCCGCGCACCGAGCCGATGCCGCCGATCACCACCACCACGAAGCACATGATCAGCACCGACGAGCCCATGCCCGGGTACACGCTCGACACGGGCGCCGCGATCATCCCCGCCACCGAGGCGAGTGCCACGCCGATGGCGAACACCACCGAGTGAATCAGCTTGATGTTGACGCCCAGCGACTCCGTCATCTCGCGGTTGAACGCGCCGGCGCGGATCTTCATGCCCAGTCGCGTCTTGTTGATCAGCAGGTACAGCCCAATGGCCAGCAGCACGCACACGCCCATCATGAACAGGCGGTAGACGGGATACGACTGGTTTTCGGTCAGCGCGATGGAGCCCTTCAGCAGCGGCGGAATCGCCACGCCGTGCACGTCGTCGCCCCAAAACAGCGAGCGCATTTCTTCAAAGATGTAGATCAGCCCGAAGGTGAGCAGCACCTGGTCCAGGTGATCGCGGTGGTAGAAATAGCGAAACAGCAGGCGCTCCAGCACCAGACCGAACACCACCGACAGCAGCGTGCCCACGATGATCGCCGCCGTGAAACTGCCGAGCCGCGACGAGAGCGAAAACGCCAGGTACGCGCCCAGCATGTAGAAGCTGCCGTGCGCCAGGTTGACCACGCCCATGATCCCGAAGATCAGCGTCAGCCCGGCCGCCAGCATGAACAGCAGGAGACCGTACTGCACGCTGTTGAGCGTCTGGATCAAGAAGTTGGCGAAGTCCACGGTGGGATCGGATGAAATGCCCGGCGCCTGGGCGGTTGAAGAATGACGAAATGATCTCGCTGCGCTTCGATGACGGCGCTGCGCGCCATGATCAAGTCAAGTCACGCGCCGCA
>JAGOVZ010000015.1:18960-22770 GCA_018060485.1 Ottowia sp.
CGCCGCAGGCCGAGGTCATGCGCCCGATAGGGCGCGGTCATGCATTGCGGCGGCAGAGGGTGCCAGTCAACCCATCTTGCAACCTGCGCCCGAGTCGGCCAGCGCCTTGGCCGCCACACCCAGCACCTTGTTGTCGCCTTTTTCGACCACGCGCAGGTAAATGTCCTGAATCGGGTTGTGGGCCTTGCTCATCGTCCACTTGCCGCGCGGGCTGTCGATGACGGTGGTTTCCAGCGCCTTGTACAGCGCGGCCTTGTTCGACATGTCGCCCTTGACGGCGGCCAGGCCCTGCAGCAGCAACTGCCCCGAGTCGTAGCCCTGCACGGCGTACACGTCGGGCTGCAGCTTGAACTGGCCCGCATAGGCGGTGCGGAACTGCTTGTTGCGCGGCGTGTCGAGCGAGTCGGCGTAATGCAGCGTGGTCATCACACCCTCAGCGGCGGCGCCGCTGGCTTCCAGCACACCTTCGGTCAGGAAGCCCGAGCCCCACAGCGGAATCTTGCCCTGCAGGCCGGCGGCGGCGTAGTCTTTCATGAACTTGGCGGCGCCAGCGCCGGCAAAGAAGCAGGCCACCGCATCGGGTTTGAGCGACGCAATTTCGGTCAGCAGCGCCTGGAACTCCACGTTCGGGAAGGGCAGGCTCAATTCCTTGATGATGGTGCCGCCGGCCTTGGTGTAGCTGTCCTTGAAGCCTTCCAGCGCGTCGTCGCCGGCGGCGTATTTCCAGCTGATCCAGACCGCCCTTTTCAGGCCCTTGTCCATCATGGGCTTGCCCAGACCCATGGTGGGCTGGCTGTTGGTGAAGCTGGCGCGGAACACGTTGGGCGCGCACAGCGCACGCGTGGCGGCCAGCACACCGGCGTTGGGGATGATGTTGAGCACACCCGAATCGCGTGCCACCTTGTGGATGCCCATCTGCACGCCCGAGTGCACGGTGCCGATCAGCACGTCGACCTTGTCGCGCTGCACCAGCTTTTGCGCGTTCTCCACGCCCTTGGATGGCTCGGATTCGTCATCGACCTTGAACCACTCGATCTCGCGCCCGCCCAGCTTGCCGCCTTTTTCGGCAATCGCCATGCGCACGCCGTTTTCAATCGCCACGCCCAGCTGCGCGTAGGTGCCGGTGTAGGGCAGCATGAAGCCGACGCGCACCTTGTTGCCCTGCGCGCGCACGATTTGCGGCAGCAGCAGGCCGGCCGAACTGGCGCCCACGACGGCGGCGCTGCGCGAGAGGATCAGACGGCGGCTCAGGCCGCGGGAGACAGCGTTCATGGCAAACTCCTTTAGGTGTCAAGTAACTGCGGCATTGTCAGGCATGCGCGGGCGCCCGGACTGATGGCTTTCCCTAGCGCGGGCCAACATGAAGTAAAGTGCCTGTTTGAAGGCAGTATAGTGCGCGTTGGCGGGCGAGCAGCCCCGGGTTTACGCGGAGTTCCGGCGGCGCGGGTTGGCGGGTGCGTCGGCCCGTTGGGCACGGAAATTGAGTGCCTTTTCGGGCGCTGGCGCACGTCAGGCAAGCGCGAGCAGCTATCAAATAAATAGTATGCCCGCAGGGCCGCGTCACGCCTCGAACAAGGCCGCCAGCTGCCGGCGGTCGCGCCGGTCCTTCCAGTGCCAGACTTCGCGCCCTTCCAGCCCCAGCGGGCCCCATATGGCAATGGCCTGGCCGCCGCCGCAACCCACCACGCGCAGGCGTGAGGCATCGGCCGGCGCCTTCTTGAAGGTGCCACCGGCAATGGCGGTGCGCAGGTTGGCATCCAGCACCGGGCCGACTTCGATCGGCGCACCGTCGGGCACGATGAATATCTGGCGGTGGCTGTCGCTCTGCAACCGCTCGTTGACCACCGGCTCGCCGGCATCGCCCGCCTGCAGGCCGGCGTCGCGTAGCCAGGCCGGCGTGGCGGCGCCGCCGGCCAGCAGCGGCGCATCGCACATCAGCGTGGCGCCGCTGGCCAGCTGCAGCGCGCGGCCGTCCATGCCGACGCAGCGGTCTTGCAGCACGGTGATGTTCAGCGCTTTCAGGCGCGCCAGCACGCGGCGTTGCAGCGCGGGCTGGTCGGCCAGCAGCGGCGCGTCGCCCGCCACCAGCGTGACGCGGCTGCCGTGCGGCGCCGCCAGCGCGTGCGCGACGGCCATGGCCAGTTCGATGGCGGGCACATCGTCGCCCACCACGGCGACCTGCAGGGCGCGCTCTTGCGCCAGCGATTGCAACTGCGGCCACAGTTGCACGAAGTTCTCCAGCGGGCGCGTGAACAGCGCGTTGCGCCGCGCGCCGGGCATCTGCTCTTCGATCTGCTCGCGCGGCACCACGGGTTCGACGTTGACCGATAGCACGTCGTAGGGCAACGCGTCGCCGCTGGACAGTTGCACGCGGCGCCCGGTGGCGTCGAGCGAGATCACGTGCGCGGGCACGAAGGCGGCGCCGCTCGCCTCGACCAAGCGGTCGAGCGGAATGCGCAGGTCTTCCAGCGCGTAATCGCCCGCCACGTGGGCCGGCAGCATGCCGCTTTCAATGTAGTACGGGTGTGGCGACACCAGGGTGACGCTCATGTTGGCGCTGCCTTGCTGCGCCAGCGACTTCAGCACCTGCAAGTGGGCGCGCCCGGCGCCAAGCAGCACCAGATGCTTCCGGGAGGGGTTCACGGTCATGCGCGGAAGTGTATCGACTGCGTGCAGCGGCCAACCGGCGTTGCAAACCGTTGCAGGGGCTGACTGGGATGTTGGATGGCTTCAAAAACAGCCGTACGCGAAGGACGCGAAGATTGAGCGAAGGACGCGAAAGGACATCCAAAGATTTTTGGTTTTACTTTTGCGTCCTTCGCGGATCCTTCGCGTCCTTCGCGTCCTTCGCGTACGGTTTTCCGGCAGTTCAGTTGTATCGCCTCAAGCCACCAGCGCCTCGGCGAACTCGCGCGCCTTGAAGGTCTGCAAATCTTCCAGCCGCTCGCCGACGCCGATGAAATACACCGGCACCGGCTTTTCGCGCGCGATGGCGCACAGCACGCCGCCCTTGGCGGTGCCGTCGAGTTTGGTGACGATCAGGCCGGTGAGCGGCGCCGCGGCGTCAAAAGCCTTGACCTGCGCCAGCGCGTTCTGCCCCGTGTTGCCGTCGATCACCAGCAGCACCTCGTGCGGGGCGGTGATGTCGGCCTTGGTCACCACGCGGCGGATCTTGGTCAGCTCTTCCATCAGGTGTTTTTGCGTCGGCAGGCGGCCGGCGGTGTCGACCAGCACCACGTCCTTGCGGCGCGCGCGGCCGGCGCCCACGGCGTCGAAGGCGACGGCCGACGGGTCGGCGCCTTGCTGCGTGATGATCTCGACTTGCGTGCGATCGGCCCACACGGCGAGCTGCTCGCGTGCGGCGGCGCGAAAAGTGTCGGCCGCCGCCAGCAGCACGCTGGCGCCGGCATCGACGAAGTGCTTGGTCAGCTTGCCGATGCTGGTCGTCTTGCCGGCGCCGTTGACGCCCGCCACCATGATCACCGTAGGGTGGTAGACGCCCACCACCAGCGTCTTTTCAAGCGGCGCGAGCATGTCGGCCACGGCGTCGCGCAACAGGCCCTTGACCTGCGCGGTGTCGGTGGCGCGCGACTCCTTCACGCGGCGCTTCAAGTCCTGCAGCAGAAACTCGGTCGCCGGCACGCCGGCATCGGCCATCAGCAGCGCGGTTTCCAGGTCTTCATACAGCGCGTCGTCGATCTGCGTGCCGGTGAAGACGGTGCTGATGCTGCTGCCGGTGCGTTTCAGCCCGGTCTTGAGGCGGTCCATCCAGCCCACGCGCGCTGCTTCGGCGGTGGCGGAGGCGGGGGC
>JAGOVZ010000016.1 GCA_018060485.1 Ottowia sp.
CCGGCCCGCTGGTGATCCAGGCCCAGGGCAGCTTCGCCGTCGGAGGTGCCGTGCGACGCACCCCTGGCGATTACGACAACAACAAGCCGACCTCCGTGGGCCAGAGCTTTCACGGCGACCACCTCTACGCCTTCTACCAGGTCCCGCAGAACGCCAAGGCCACGCCCATCGTGATGCTGCACGGCGCCTTCCAATCGGCGCGAAGCTGGGAGACCACGTCGGACGGCCGGGAAGGCTTCCAGACCTTGTTCCTGCGCCGCGGCTTCCCCGTCTACCTGGTCGACCAGCCGCGTCGCGGACGCGCGGGCAACAGCACGGTGGCCACCACGGTCGAGCCGACGCCCTACGACCAGCTTTTCTTCGACCAGTTCCGCCTCGGCAAGTGGCCGAACTACTTCGACAACGTGCAGTTCGATCGCAAGCCCCAGACGCTGGATCAGTTCTTCCGCTCGGTCACGCCCAACACCGGGCCCTATGACGCAGCCGTGATCTCGGATGCCATGGCGGCGCTGTTCGACAAGATCGGGCCCGCCGTCCTGTTCTCCCATTCGCAGGCTGGCGGTCCTGGGTGGCTGACCGCCATCAAGAGCCCGAACGTCAAGGCGATCGTCGCGTTCGAGCCCGGCAGCGGATTAATCTTCCCGCAGAGCGAGCTGCCGCCGGCGATGCCGAGCGCCGCCGGCACGCTGTCGCCCGAACCGGTACCGCTGTCGGACTTCCTGAAGCTCACCCGCCTGCCCATCGTCGTCTACTACGGCGACAACTTCCCCGTCTCGCCGACCACGGAGCGAGGCCAGGACAACTGGCGCGTGCGCCTGGCGATGGCCCGCCTCTGGGTGGATGCCGTCAACAGGCACGGCGGCGACGCCCGTCTCGTGCACCTTCCGGAGCTTGGCATCCGCGGCAACACGCACTTCCCGATGTCCGACCTGAACAACGTCCAGATCGCCGACCTCGTGTCCGCCTTCCTCGCCGAGAAGAAGCTGGATCGCTGACCCCTTCTAGGAGATTCGCCATGACCCACCCTCCCACTGATTCCAACCGGCGCCGCCTGCTGGCCGCTGCCACCACGCTGGGCGTTGCCCCCTGGCTGCTGTCCGCCTGCGCGCAGACAGCCGGCGCTCCCGGTGCTGCTCCAGTGGCCAAGACAGGCCCGTCCACCTCTGCCCGCCGGCGCCTGGGCCCGTTGGACGTGTACCCGATCGGCCTCGGGGTGCAGTGGCATCCCGGTCAGGGCCCGCAGGCGGTGACCGACCTGTATGCCAGCCGCACCACCCGGCAGGGTGGCATCGCGCTGATCCAGCGCGCGGCCGACCTGGGCGTCAACTTCTTCGATACGGCCGAGGTGTACGGCCCCTTCATGTCGGAGGAACTGCTCGGCGAGGCGCTGCAAGGCAGCCGGCGCGACCGCGCGGTCATCTCGACCAAGTTCGGCTTCGATGTCGACCTGGTGACGGGCCAGCGGCGCGGCAGCACCAACAGCCGCCCCGAGCACATCAGGCAGGTCGTCGAGGCCCAACTGCGGCGCCTGCGCACCGACCGCATCGACCTGCTGTACCAGCACCGTGTCGATCCGAACGTGCCCATCGAGGACGTGGTGGGCGCGATCAAGGGCCTGATCAGGCAGGGCAAGGTGCTGCATTACGGCCTCTCGGAGCCGGGCTTGCAGACCGTCCGCCGCGCACACCGTGAGCATCCCGTGGCCGTCATCCAGAACGAGTATTCGATGCTTTGGCGCGGCCCCGAGGCCCAGGTGCTGCCCCTGTGCGAGGAGCTGGGCATCGGATTCGTGCCCTGGAGCCCGCTGGGGATGGGCTTCCTGGCCGGCACGGTCAACGCCGCGAGTCGCTTCGAGAGGCAGGACTTCCGCGCCAGCGTTCCGCGCTTTGCGCCCGATGCACTGCCGGCCAACATGGCACTTGCCGATCTGGTCAAGACCTGGGCGGCGCGCAAGAACGTCACCCCGGCTCAGCTCTCGCTGGCCTGGTTGAGCGCGCAGAAACCGTGGATCGTGCCGATTCCCGGCACCACCAACGTGGCGCATCTGGAGGAGAACATCGCCGCCGCCTCGGTCAGCTTCGGCAGCGCCGAGTTGAAGGAACTGAACGCCGCCGTGGCCACCATCCCCATCCGGGGCGAGCGCCTCCCGCCGGCCGTGCTGGCCGCAACCGGCGTCGAGGCACCGCCGAAGCGGTGAGAGGCATTGCCAGGCGTTCACATGTCACCTCGTCTGCACGCGAGCCTCGGCCACCAGGTGTTTCACCGCTGGGCCGCTCTACGGCGCCTCGGAGGGCCACTGACTTGAAGCGAACGATCTCCAGCGGCAGTGGGAGCGTCGGCCGGCGGTCGCTGTTGGGCGCTGCAGCCCTGGCGGCCGCGGCCGGGGTCCAGTCCACGCGCACCGCCGCCGGCGCTACCAACTCGCCGCCCATGAACAGGCACTTGCTCGTTGACGACCGAATCTCGGACTTGCTGCAGCACCCGGCCTTTGCTGGGTTCGCCCGCTTGTTGCTGCCGGGCGGTAGCGTCACGGCCGACCCGGAAGTGCCGTTGCGGGACATCGGCTCGCTGATGCCGTACCACTCGCGCGTGCATCCGCCCGAGGTGGTGGCGGCGCTGAACCGGTTGATCGACGACACGCGCAGCGGCCAGGCGGTGTTCCACGACATCTACACGGCGGCCGAGAAGCGCCGGGATCCGTCGCTGGAAGCCACGGGCCTGTTCTTCCTGCGTGGCAGGCCGGGGGCACCGTTCGCGCTGGTCGCGCCGGGGGGTGGCTTCTCCTATGTGGCCACACTCCACGAAGGGCTCCCGTACGCACTGCAGATCAACCGTCGCGGCTACAACGCCTTTGTCCTCGTCTACCGCGTGGGCCAAGGTGGCACACCCGCTACGCGCGACCTCGCGGTCGCGCTGTCGCATGTCGTGCGCCATGCCGCCCAGCTGGCCGTGTCATCGCGAAACTGGTCGCTGTGGGGCAGCTCGGCCGGGGCGCGGATGGTGGCGGCCATCGGGACGCATGGGACGGCCGCGTATGGCGGCGACGAGCTGCCGAGGCCGGCAGCGGTCGTCATGGCCTACACCGGACACTCGGAGATCGCCAGACAAGGTGAAACAGATCCCCCCAAGCTGGACGATTTGCAGGATTTCATCACCTGCTACAACCCGGAAAATCGACACGAGCGCGTAGCGACCGAACGGTTCAAGTTCTTCAGCTACGAAGAATTGATGGCTCGCGACAAAGCCAGTCTCGACATCTTCTGGCTCAAGGATGACAGCCTGGACAACCTCGACGATCTGCCGCCGCCGGATGTGCTGCAGCAGGAGATCATTGAGCATCTCGAAGCGGCATTAGCCTCGTTCCGGGATGTGGCGGTTGGGCTGCGGAGTAGCTGAGTCTTTGGGTGATTGGAACTATCCGGAAACTCCGGATAGTTCGCGGAAGCCCGCAGCAACCCGCGCCAGTGCTCACAAGCTCGGGAGGCCAGTCGGCTCATGGTCAACTGTCCGCCACCATTCATCTTGCGAGGCTGTTCACTGATTTTTCAGTGAACAGCCTTTTCTCTTTCAGGCTTCGCTTCAGTCCACCAGCCCCGTCACCGGAATCGCCGCGCCGTGGATGGCGGCGGCGCCATCGGATGCCAGGAAGGCGATCACATCGGCCAGGGCGGCCGGGGCCACCCAGCGCGACGCGTCGGCGTCTGGCATGGCGGCGCGGTTGTCGGGTGTGTCGATGATGGAGGGCATGACGCAGTTGACGTTGATGCCCTGGTGCTTCAATTCGGCCGACATCGATTCGGTCAGGCGAATGAGCGCGCTTTTTGACGCGGCGTAGGCGCCCATGTGGGCGCCGCCTTTCAACGCTGCGCCGGCGCCGATGGTGACGATGCGGCCGCGGCCGCGCTGGATCATGGCCGGCACCACCGCGCTGGCGACGTTGATCAAGGTGCGGGCGTTCAAGTCCATGAGGAAGTCCCAGGTGGCGGCACTGGTTTCATGCACCGACTCGCCCATGCGAAAGCCGCCGGCGATGTGGCAGCAGGCGTCGATGGCGCCAAAGCGGTCGAGCGCCTGCTGAACGCCGGCTTGCACGCCATCCCGATCCATGAGATCGATCGGCAGCAGCAAGACGTCGTCTGCGTGGTCGAACGCGGCCTTCAACGCGTCCAGGCGTCGATCCGCCAGCACCAGGCGCGCGCCGCGTTGCCGAAAAGTGGCGGCTACGGCCTGGCCGAGATGGCCGGCGGCGCCGGTGATGAGCACGGTCTGCGGCGCGCTCATGCACCCGCTCCGTCGCGCTTGGCGGCGTGGTAGCGGCCGCTGCCGCGCGTCAGCACGGTGTCGCTGGGCAGGATGTCGCCCGGCTCGAAGTCGCTTGCGCCGGCCACGCGCTCGTACAGCGGCGCAAAGTCGATGCGAGCCAGTTTCAGCAGGTCGTTGAGGTTGTCCAGCACGAAGTAGGTTTCCTGGAAGTCGTCGATGCGGTAGTTGGTGCGCATCACGCGCTCCAGATCGAACGCAACGCGGTTCGGCGAGTCGTCCTCGACGGAGAAAACGGTTTCGGTGGCGGACGATGCAATGCCTGCGCCATAGACGCGCAGGCCGCCCGGCTGCTTCACCAGTCCGAACTCGACCGTGTACCAGTAGACGCGCGCCAGCTTCTCCAGCACGCCCAAGCGCTTGGCGCGCAGGCCGCCTTCGCCGTACGCCTGGATGTAGTCGGCAATCGCCGGGTTCATCAGCATCGGCACGTGGCCGAACACGTCGTGGAACACGTCGGGCTCTTCCAGGTAATCCAGCTCGTGCGGTTTGCGGATGAAGTGGCCGGCCGGAAAGCGGCGGTGCGCCAGGTGCTCAAAGAACACGTCGTCAGGCACCAGCCCCGGCACCGCGACGATCTGCCAGCCGGTGCGCTGGCTCAGCGTTTCAGACAACTGCTCGAAGTTGGGAATTTGATCCGGGCCAATCGGCAAATCCTGCATGCCGCGCACGAACTCGTCGCAGGCGCGGCCGGGCAGCAGCTTGCTCTGGCGCTCGAACAGCGTCTTCCACACGGCATGTTCCTGCGGCGTGTAGTTGTGCCAGCCTTGGTCGATGGTCCAGTCGGGCCGCTCGGGGGGTTGATCGGTGCCGGCGGCCAGGCCGTGTTTGACGTGTTCCTTGAGCTGCTGCAGCATGCTTTGGTTTCCAGCCTTCAAACCGCTTGCTGGGCCAGCGCGGCGGCGACGCGGTCCATCAGCCGTGCCATGTCGATGTCGTTCATCGACAGGCCGCCGACGTCGTGCGTTGTCAGCGTGACGGCAACGCGGTTGTAGACGTTGAACCACTCCGGGTGATGGTTGCGCTTTTCGGCGTGCACCGCGATCTGGCCCATGAAGCCGAACGCCTGCGCGAAGTCGTGAAAGACGAATTCGCGCTTCAGGATGCCGCCGCGTTCATCGTGGTGCGTCCATTGCGGCAAATCCGCCAGCAAGGGTTGGAGCTGGGTCGCGTTGAGCTTCATGGGGTCACCTTTTGAGCGTGAATCGGGCACAAGGCAACGAATTTAGACGCCAATGCCCGCAAACATCCTGCGAATCATGGCAAAAAAAGCCGGAGCGCGCAGGGATCGCGCTTGCCGGCGCTGCGCGGCGCCGGCCGGCCACCTTCACAGGCCGTAAAAGCGCCGGATGATGTCCCAGGCGTCTTCGGGCGAATCGGCCATCTGGTACAGGTCCAGGTCTTCCAGCGCGATGGCGCCTTCATCGACCAGCATCTGCAGATTGAGCAGGCGGCGCCAGTAGTCGCTGCCGAACAGCACGATGGGCACCTTTTGCGCCTTGCGGGTCTGCACCAGCGTCAGCACCTCGAACAACTCATCGAGCGTGCCAAAGCCGCCCGGAAACGCCACCAGCGCCCGCGCCCGCATCAAAAAATGCATCTTGCGCAGCGCGAAGTAATGGAACTTGAAGGCCAGTTGCGGCGTGACGTAGGGGTTGGTTTCCTGCTCGTGCGGCAACGCGATGTTCAGGCCCACCGACGGCACACCGACGTCGTGCGCGCCGCGGTTGGCCGCTTCCATCACACCGGGGCCGCCGCCGGTGCAGATGAACATCTTTTCTTCCTGCGGCTGGCGCAGGCTGTAGGTGGCGACGATGCGGCCGAACTCGCGCGCCTGCGTGTAGTAGCGCGAGGTGCGCATGGCGCGCTCGGCCAGCGCCATCGCCTGCGCATCGCCGCCGGCGCGCGCGCTGGCCAGCAACTGCTCGGCCACGTCGGGCGCGACGAAGCGCGCACCGCCGTACACCACGATGGTGTTGTGGATGCCGGCCTCTTGCAGGCCCAGCTCGGGCTTGAGCAGTTCCAGCTGAAAGCGGATGCCGCGCACTTCGCGGCGCAGCAGAAACTCAGGGTCGGCAAAGGCCAGGCGGTAGGCATCGGGCTCCAGCGGCTCGCCGCGGTCGGCGTGCGCCTGCAACTCGGCCCAGGCGTTGGCCAGGGGGGATTGGGTGGACTGCTTGAGGTCTTGCGTCGTATCCATGGTCGCTATTGTATTAAGAGCTGCTCGCGCTTGTCTGACAAGCGCCGGAGACGAAAAAGGCCCCGAAACTCGGAGCCTTTCTTGCGCACGGCGGTCGGCTCAAAGCCGGCGGCCTTTACACGCGCTTGCGGTATTCGCCGGTGCGCGTGTCGATCTCGATCTTGTCGCCTTGCGCCACAAACAGCGGCACCGCCACTTCGTAGCCGGTGGCGATCTTGGCGGGCTTGAGCACCTTGCCCGAGGTGTCGCCCTTGACGGCCGGCTCGGTCCAGGTGATTTCACGCTCGACGCTGGTCGGCAGCTCGACCGAGATGGCCTTGCCGTCGTAGAACACCACTTCGACGGCCATGCCGTCTTCGAGGTAGTTCAACGCGTCGCCCATGTTCTCGGCTTCGACTTCGTACTGGTTGTACTCGCCGTCCATGAAGACGTACATCGGGTCGGCAAAGTAGGAGTAGGTGCATTCCTTGTGGTCGAGGATGACCTGCTCCATCTTGTCGTCGGCCTTGAAGACGACTTCGGTGCCCATGTTGTTGAGCAGCGCTTTCAGCTTCATGCGCACGGTGGCGGCGCCTCGGCCGCCGCGGGCGTATTCGGTCTTCAGGACGATCATCGGATCCTTGCCCTGCATGATGACGTTGCCGGCGCGGATTTCCTGGGCGATTTTCATGGTGTGGTGTTCCAGTGTGGGGTTGAGCGTGGCCGCTCGTGCACCGGGTTTTGAGTGGCGAGGCGCGCTGCGGCGAATGGCGAAACGTCGAGCCGACCATGCAGCCGGCGATTTTTCGCAAAGCCTTGAATTCTAACGCTTTTGGGCGACGAAGCCGATCAGCTGCGTGCCCAAGTCGGGCTGCTCCAGCAGGCGCTGGCGGGCCGCTTGGACGCAGGCGCGCCAGCCGGGCAGGTCGATTTCGGGCAGCGGACCGGCTTCGATACCGTTCCACACGTGGTGAAAGCGGCGCAGCGAGGCGGGCGCCTGCAGCCAGTCGAGAAAGGCACCCAGCTTGGCGTGGTGCGCGTCGTCTTCGGGCTGCGGGTAGATGTGCCACACCAGCGGCGCGCCGGCCCACAGCGCGCGCACCAGCGAATCCTCGCCCCGCACGAAGTTCACATCGCACGCCCACAGCAGTTCGTCGTAGGCGCGCTGCGTCAAATGGGGTAAGTATGAAAGTGATAGCTGCTCGCGCTGGCCAGACAAGCGCTGGAGGTCATTTTCATCTTCAAGACAGCGTGCCACGGCGCGCGCCGCGCGGCCGGCGGTGACGAGCAGGCGCGTGGGCGTCGTGGCCGTGTCCAGCTGCCGCAGCAGCGCGCCGAGCGGGGGCGGCTCGTAGCAGAACAGCGAGGCGATCCGCTCGCCACGCGCATCAATGCCTTGTGCTTGCAGCCACGCGGCGCCATCGAACGCTTGCCGGCGCGCGGCCAAGTCCTGCTCGCGCAACAGGCCGCCAGTGTGCGGCGTGAAGCCGGGGTAGAAAAACCACTTGGTGCGCCCCGCTGCCGGCCCGTGCTGTACGGGCGAGGGCAGGGCGTGCATGCGCTCGACCCACGGCTCGGCGCTCAGATATTCAAGATTGATCCACGTCGGCATGGATGTTGAATCAAATCGGCCTCCAGCGCTTGAGGGACAAGCGCAAGCAGCTATGAACTCAGGAGCAATCTCGCAACCAAAGGCTTCAACCCACACGTTCGATGCAGGCAGCGAAGCCAGCAGCGCGGGGTCGATCGGTTGTGTCCACGGCAGCACGCGCACACCGGGCACTTCGCCTTGCAGCGCACCCGGCGCCATCCATTGCAGCGCGCTGGCATCGTCCACCCACAGCCGCACCTGCTGCCCGCGCGCCGCCAGGTCGCACGACAGGCGCCAGCACACGCCCAGATCGCCGTGGTTGTCGATGACGCGGCAGAAGATGTCCCACAGAAGCGGCACGGATTTGGGCACGCGGCGATTGTGCCCCGGGGCCGCCTTCGTAAACTCGCGGCCATGAGCCAGCCGCCCTCAGCGCCCGAAGCCGGCGCGCCCGAGCCCACCGACGAACAAACGCCTGCCGCCACCGGCCACAGCCCCGAGCTGCTGGCCCAGGTGGCCGCGCTGCCCGGCCTGCCGGGCGTGTACCGCTATTACGACGCCGCCGGCAACGTGCTGTACGTGGGCAAGGCGCGGCATTTGAAGAAGCGCGTGTCGAGCTACTTCGTCAAGAACCATGGCGGCACACGCATCGGCCACATGGTGGGCAAGATCGCGCGGCTCGACACCACCGTGGTGCGCTCTGAGGCCGAGGCGCTGATTCTTGAGAACAACCTCATCAAGCAGCTGGCGCCCAAGTACAACATCCTGTTCAGGGACGACAAGAGCTACCCCTATCTCAAGCTGACCGGCACGGCCAGGTTCGTGCCCGACCCCGGCCCGGGCGCGCCGCGAGCCGACGCGTACCCGCGCATGGCCTACTACCGCGGCAGCACCGACAAGCGGCACCGCTACTTCGGCCCGTACCCCGGCGCGTGGGCGGTCAAGGACACCATCCAGCTGATGCAAAAGGTGTTTCGCCTGCGCACCTGCGAGGACACGGTGTTTGCCAACCGCACGCGGCCGTGCCTGCTGTACCAGATCAAGCGCTGCAGCGGCCCCTGCGTGCGCCTGATCAGCGATGAGGACTACGCCGCCGACGTGGCGCACGCCGAGCAGTTCTTGCGCGGCGAGACGCAGGAGCTGCTGCGCACGCTGGAGCAGCGCATGATGGCGCACGCCGAAGCGCTGCAGTTCGAGCAGGCGGCCGATATCCGCAACCAGATGACGGCGCTGTCGCGCGTGTTGCACCAGCAGGCGGTGGAGGTGGGCGGCGATGCGGATGTCGACATCCTCGCCGTCAAAGTGCAGGGCGGGCGCGCCTGCGTCAACCTGGCCATGGTGCGCGGCGGGCGGCATCTGGGCGATCGCGCGTACTTTCCCACCCATGTGGAAGACGCGCACGCGCTGGCCACCGAGCGCGATGACGATGAACTGCCGACGGTCGAGGCGCAGGTGCTCGACGCCTTCATCGCCCAGCATTACCTGAACGTGCCGGCGCCGCCGCAGCTCATCGCCAGCGAGCCGGTCAGCGCCTCGCTGCTGAAGGCCTTGAGCGACAAGGAAGATTGCAAGATCACCGCCACCCATGCCCCGCGCGGCCAGCGCCGCGTGTGGCTGGACATGGCGCGACAAAACGCCAGCCTGCAACTGGCGCGCCTGCTGGCCGAAGAAGGCTCGCAACAGGCCCGCACGCGCGCGCTGGCCGAGGCGCTCGATCTGGCGGCCGACAACCTGGACGATTTGCGCATCGAATGCTTCGACATCAGCCACACGGCGGGCGAGGCCACGCAGGCCAGCTGCGTCGTCTTCCAGGGCCACCGCATGCAAAGCGGGCAATACCGCCGCTACAACATCGAGGGCATCACCGGCGGCGACGACTACGCCGCCATGCGCCAGGTGCTGGAGCGGCGCTACGGCAAGATCGCCGAGGCGCTGCGCGAGCAGGGCAGCGAGGCGGTGACGGCGGCCGCGCGCATGCCCGATCTGGTGCTGGTCGATGGCGGCAAGGGCCAGGTCAGCATGGCGCGCGCCGTGTTCGAGCAGCTGGGGCTGGACGTGTCGCTGATCGTCGGCGTCGAGAAGGGCGAGGGCCGCAAGGTCGGGCTGGAAGAACTGGTGTTTGCCGACGGGCGCGAGAAGGTTTATCTGGGCCGCGATTCGGCGGCGCTGATGCTGGTGGCGCAAATCCGCGACGAGGCGCACCGCTTTGCCATCACCGGCATGCGCGCGCAACGCGCCAAGGTGCGCGTGGGCGGCAGCCGCATCGAGGAGATCCCCGGTGTCGGCCCGCGCAAGCGCGCCCGCCTGCTGCAGCGCTTTGGCGGCGTGCGCGGCGTGGAAGCGGCCAGCGTGGCGGACCTGATGAGCGTGGATGGCATTTCGCGCGCGCTGGCCGAGGAGATCTACCGCGCGCTGCATTGAGGCAGTGTTTCAAATGAAAATGGCCTCTGGCGCTTGATGGACAAGCGCGAGCAGCTATCAAAAATGTAGTTTCTGTTGTTTGCTGATGGCGTATCGGGATGGCCTGAATCCGCATGACACAATCGCCGCCATGTTCTTCACCCTGCCCACGCTGCTGACCTGGACGCGCATCGTCGCGATTCCGCTCATCGTGGGGGTGTTCTACCTGCCGATCGAGCAGCAAACGGCCAACATGACGGCCACGGTGATGTTCATCGTCTTTGCGTGGACGGATTGGCTGGACGGTTTTCTAGCCCGGCGGCTGAACCAGACCTCGTCCTTCGGCGCCTTTCTGGACCCGGTGGCGGACAAGTTCCTGGTCTGCGCCTCGCTGCTCGTATTGGTGCACCTGCAGCGGACCGATGTGTTTGTGGCGCTGATCATCATCGGGCGCGAGATCGCGATTTCGGCGCTGCGCGAGTGGATGGCCAAGATCGGCGCCAGCAAAAGCGTGGCGGTGCACATGCTGGGCAAGGTCAAGACCACGGTGCAGATGGTGGCCATTCCGTTTCTGCTGTACGACGCGCGGCTGTTCGATGTGATCGATACGCGCTGGTGGGGTCAAGTGCTGATCTGGGTGTCGGCGGTGCTGACCGTGTGGTCGATGGTGTATTACCTGCAGAAGGCGCTGCCCGAAATCCGCGCACGCGTGGAATGACATCCCCCCTGAGCCGCCTGCGGCGTCTTCGCCCCAGGGGGAGAACGCTGGTGGCCGGGCCAAGCCCGTTCCACGGCGTTCCCGAATGGCCTGCTCCGCGGCCATCTGGAGGCGGGGTTGCTGCGCAGCCCTTTCTTTTTGAGTTATTGGTATGACGACTGACGACGGCCGGGCGCTGTTGAGTCGCTGGATGCCGGCGGTGTTCGTGCTGATCTGGGCCACGGGCTTCATCGTGGCGCGCTATGGCATGCCGTATGCGCCACCGTTCACGTTTTTGCTCTACCGCTACCTGCTGTCGATTCTGTGCTTCGGGGTGTGGATCGCCATTGCGCGCGTGCGCTGGCCGCAAACCGGCATCGAGTGGCTGCACCTGGGCATGACCGGCGTGTTGATGCACGCGGGCTATCTGGGTGGCGTGTGGGCGGCGGTCAAGGGCGGCATGGGGTCGGGGCTGTCGTCGCTGATTGTTGGCATTCAGCCAGTGCTGACGGCGATCTGGCTGTCGGCCATCGGCGGGGCGGCCAGTCGGGTCAGCGGGCGGCAGTGGCTGGGGCTGCTGCTGGGCTTTGCCGGGCTGGTGCTGGTGGTGTGGCGCAAGCTGACGCAAGGGCAGGCGGGCGATCATGTGACGGCGGCGAATCTGTCGTGGGCGGTGTTCGCGCTGTTTTGCATCACGGCCGGCACGCTGTATCAAAAGCGCTTTGTCAAGCCTTGTGACGTGCGCACCGCCAACACCGTGCAGTTGCTGGCCGCCGCGCTGGTGACGCTGCCGCTGGCGCTGCTCGAACCCGAGGCGTTCCAGTGGAACCTGCAGTCGGCCGGCGCCATGGCGTGGTCGGTGCTGGGGCTGACGCTGGGCGGCAGCTCGCTGTTGTACCTGCTCATTCAGCGCGGCGCCGCGGCCTCGGTGACCAGCCTGATGTACCTGGTGCCACCCACCACGGCGGTGATGGCGTGGCTGCTGTTTGACGAGCCGATCACGCTGACCACCGTGTTCGGCATCGCCATCACGGCGCTGGGGGTCAGCCTGGTGGTGCGGCCGGCGGCGGCGTCAAGCGGCCGGCGCTGAAATGGGGCGGCGGCGGCCATCCGCTGAAACTGCCACGCGGCGCGGCCGGAATTTTTTCCGCAGGTTGTTGCGTCATCGCACAAGCAGGGGATGCACGGGCTTTACAGCAGGCAATTGCGTCTAGAATGCATCGCTCGCCGACAGGGGTTTGTCGACGTGGCCGGGCGCTCTCGCCGGGTCCGCACCGATCGCCAAGCCGTCTGTGGCGCGTCAAGCAGACCGCGGGGGCAGGCCAGATTGCCGACCGACACCAAAGTCGCTTTCCGGATTCTTGAATCTTCTTGAGAGAGGGACAACTTCGTGAACAAAACCGAGCTGATCGAGCACATCGCCAACAACGCCGACATTTCCAAGGCCGCGGCCACCCGCGCGCTGGAAGCCACCATCGGCGCCGTCAAGACCACGCTGCGCAAGGGCGGCACCGTGTCGCTGGTGGGTTTTGGCACCTTTGCCGTCGGCAAGCGTGCGGCGCGCTCGGGTCGCAATCCCCGCACCGGCGCAACCATTAAAATCAAGGCAGCCAAGGTGCCCAAGTTCCGTCCTGGCAAAGCGTTGAAGGACGCGCTGAACTGATCTTTTTGCTCAGTCAGGTGGGGTGCTTAGCTCAGTTGGTAGAGCGGCGCCCTTACAAGGCGTAGGTCGGGGGTTCGAGCCCCTCAGCACCCACCAAGTCCCTACCCGTTGCGCAAAGGCGAACCCCGGTTCGCCTTTTTCATTTTCACGCGACCGCATCGATCGAGAGTTTCGCGCATGTTCGACTTCATCCGCCGGCACACCAAGCTCATCATGGGTGTGCTGTTTTTGCTGATCATTCCTTCTTTTGTGCTGTTCGGCCTCGAAGGCTATACGCGGTTCAACGATGGCGGCACCAAGGTGGCCACTGTCGACGGCAAGCCCATCACGCAGACCGAATGGGACAACGCGCACCGCATGGAAGTGGATCGCCTGCGCGCCACCAACCCCTCGCTGGACCTGTCGTTGCTGGATTCGCCCGCGCTCAAGCGCGCCTCGCTGGAGCGTTTGGTGCAAGAGCGCGTGCTGGCCGCCGCAGCGGCCGACGAGCACCTGATGGCGACCGATGCGCGGCTGGCGGCCGACCTGGAGCGTGACCCGGCCATTGCCGCACTGCGCCGCGCCGACGGCAGTCTGGACATGGAGCGTTACCGCCAGCTGCTGGCCGCGCAGGGGCTCACACCCGAAGGATTCGAGGCCAACGTGCGGCGCGATCTGTCGTCGCGCCAGGTGCTGGCGGGTGTGCTGGACAGCGGTTTCGCCAGTCAGGCGCAGGCCGATGTGGCAATGAATGCGTTTCTGGAGCGGCGCGAAGTGCGCATCGTGCCGTTCACGCCAGCTGGCTACGCCGCCAAGGTCAATCCGACGGAGGCCGAGCTGCAAGCCTACTACCAGACGCACGTCGCGCGCTACCAGGCGCCCGAATCGGCCACGGTCGAGTACATCGTGCTGGATCTGGACAGCGTGAAGAAGGCCGTGAGCGTGAGCGAGCAGGACTTGCGCACCTATTACGACCAGAATGCCGCCACCTTTGGCGCGCCCGAGCAGCGGCGCGCCAGCCACATCCTGATCACGGCGCCCAAGGATGCGCCGGCGGCTGAACGCGAGAAAGCCAAGAGCACGGCCACCGCCTTGCTGGCTCAACTGCGCCAGGCGCCCGGCACTTTTGCCGACGTGGCGCGCAAGTGGTCGCAAGACGATGCCAGCGCGGCCAGCGGCGGCGACCTGGGGCTGTTTCAGCGCAACAAGGGCATTGATCCGGCGATCGCGCAGGCCGCCTTCGGCCTGGCCAAGGCGGGCGACTTGAGCGATCTGGTCGAAAGCGATTTCGGCTACCACATCGTCCAGCTGACCCAGATTCAGCCGGCAGCGGTGCCGCCATTCGAGCAGATGCGCGCCAAGCTCGAGGACCAGTTGCGCACGCAGCAGGCGCAGGCCAAGTTCAGCGAACTGGCCGAGGAGTTTCGCAACGGCGTGTACGAGCAGTCGGACAGCTTGAAGCCGGTGGCGGACAAGCTCAAGCTCACCATCCAGACGGCCGACAACGTGACCCGCACGCCGGCGCCCGGCGCCAGCGGCGCGCTGGCGAATCCCAAGTTTCTGGGCGCGCTGTTCGCCGCCGATGCGATAGACAAGAAGCGCAACACCGAGGCGATCGATCTGGGCGGCAACCAACTGGCGTCGGGCCGCGTGGTGTCGCACAGCGCCGCCCATGCACGGCCGTTTGCCGAAGTGCAGTCCGAGGTGCGCACCGCCTTTGTCAACCAACGCGCTGCCGAACTGGCACGCCAGGACGGTCAGGCGCGCCTGAAGGCGTGGAGCGATCAGCCCGCGTCGGCCACCTCATTGCCAGCCGCTGTGGTGCTCTCGCGCGAAGAAGCGCAAGGCCAGCCCGAAGCGCTGGTCGAAGCCGTGCTGCGTGCCGATCCCGCCAAACTGCCGTCCTTCGTTGGCGTCGATCTGGGGGCGGGTGGCTACGCGCTGGTGCGCGTTGACAAGGTCCTGCCGCGTGCCGATCAGACACCCGAGCAGCAGGCGCAAAGCCGCACGCGCTACGACCAGTTGTGGGGTGTCGCCGAAGCGCGCAGCTACTACGACCTGCTGAAAGCCCGTTACAAGGCCGAAATTCTGGTGCCGGCCGTGGCTGCGCCCACGGCGCAATCTGGTACGCCAGCGGCGGCTGCGTCGCGCTGACGCCGAATCTCGAAAAACAGCGTCCTTCGGGGCGCTTTTTTCTGGGCGTCAGCCGACGCCGCGCCGCCCGTCCCACCACGACACCAGCGCGATCGTCATGAAGCCCACCGGCACGCCAAAAAAAGCCGCCGAGATGGGCTGGATGCCCCACCACAAGCCGTCCGGTGCCAGGCCCCACCAAGCGCGCAGCGACGGCGCCGCGTACAGCATGTAGCCCACGGTCAGCCCCACGCCCGCCAGCATGCCCGCCACGGCACCGCGCGCCGTGGTGCCGCGCCAGAACAGGCCCAGCACCAACGAGGGGAAAAAGGTGGCCGCCGCGAGCGAGAAAGATGCCGTCACCAGCATCAGGATCGCCGCTGGCTTCAGCGCCGCCACCGACGCCGCCAGCATGGCCGCCGCCAGCAGCATGAACTTGGACAGGATGACGTGGTTGTCGGTCACCCGCACCTGGCCGCCGTCGGTGGGCATGGCATCGTGCACCAGCGCATTGCTGATGGTCAGCAGCAGGCCGTCGGCGGTGGAAAGCGCGGCCGCCAAACCGCCCGCCGCCACCAGGCCCGACACCACGTAGGGCAGGCCGCCCAACTCGGGCGTGGCCAGCATGATCATGTCGGTGCCCAGCCGGATTTCGCCAAACTGCAGGACGCCGTCGCCGTTCACGTCCTGCACCGAGATCAGCGCCGGGTCGACGTGTGCCCACTGGGCGATCCAGTTCGGCAACTGATCGAAGCTGCTGCCGACCAGGCTGTTCAACACCTCGTACTTCACCAGCACCGCCAGCGCTGGCGTGCTGAGGTAGAGCAATGCAATGAACACCAGCGACCAGCTGACCGAGCGCCGCGTTTCAGCCACGCTGGCGGTGGTGTAAAAGCGCGTCAGCAGGTGCGGCAGGCTGGCCGTGCCGACCATCAGGCAGAACATCAGCGCCAGGAAGTTCAGACGCGAATCCTGGAATGCGCGTTGCTCGTCGGGCGTGCCGTTCGGATCGCCGGCGAAGGCCTGGCCCTGACGCGGCAGGCCACCCAGCGGGCCCGAGCGCGTTTGCGCCTCGCTCATCGCGCGGCCCCACAAGTCGCGCGCGCTGGCGACGTCGCGCGGTAGCGCGGCCAGTTCGCGCCGCGCCGCCATCACCAGCGAAAAATCGGCGCCTTGCGCCTTCAGCGTGCGGATGCGTTCATTGAGCCGTTGGTGTTCGCGCGCCAGCGCGGTGGCTGGATCTTTCAGTCGCGCTGCGTATTCCTGCGCGCGCGCCGCAAAGGCGGCGCGCACTTCGCGCTCGGCCGGGTCGTTCATGAGGCGCTCTTCCATTTGCGCGATCTTGGGCAGCTGCGCGCCATAAGCCAACGGCGCCAGCGGCGTGCCCAGTTGCTTGTACGCCAGCCACGACACCGGAATCAGGAACGCGAGCAACAGCACCACGTACTGCACCACCTGCGTCCAGGTGATGGCGCGCATGCCGCCCAGAAAGCTGCACAGCAGCACGCCGCCCAAACCGAGCAGGATGCCGATCTCGAACTGCACGCCGGTCAGCCGCGAAGCGATGAGCCCGATGCCGTAGATCTGCGCCACCACATACATGAACGAGCAGACCACCGCACCCAGCGCGGCCAGCAGGCGCGGCCATCGGCCGCCGAAGCGCACGGCATAAAAGTCGGGCACCGTGTACAGCGCCATGGCGCGCAGGCGCGGCGCGATGAGCAGCCCGACCAGGCAGAAGCCCCCCGTCCAGCCCAGCACATAGGCCAGGCCACCGGGCTGCGCGGCCGTGCCGGAGAAGCCTTGCAGATACAGCGCGCCCGACAGGCTGATGAACGAGGCGGCGCTCATCCAGTCGGCCGCCGTCGCCATGCCGTTGTACATGGCGGGAATGCGGCGGCCGGCGACGTAGAAGTCCTCCGGGTCGGTGGTGCGCGAGTAGATCCCGATGCAGGCGTACAGCATGATCGAGAGAAACAAAAAAATCGGCCCGATCCAGTCGCGCGACAGGCCGTTGCGCTCGGCCGAGTGCATCAGCAGCAGAAAGGCGATGAAGCCGAGCACGAACAGCAGCAGATGGCGGTGCAGCCGCCACAGGTCGGCGCGCGGTGCGCCCGGCATGGTCAGTCGCCCTCGCGTCCGGCCAGTGTTGCGGCTTCGTGACGGTTCATCCACCACGCGTAGACCACGACGATGCCGATGAACACCAGCACGCTGCCCTGCGCGGCCAGCCAGAAGTTGAGCGGCCAGCCGGCCACGGTCTGACTCAGATCGCGCGCGAAGAAGGCGATGCCGAACGATGCCAATACCCAAACAAAAAGCAGCGTAGCGCGCACCCAGACTGCGCTAGCAGCTTCTCTTTTTATAGTATTCGGCACGTTCGACATTGATCGTTCAGTGTGCCATCCGACTCAAGTCGCCAGCAACGTCCAGGTGTCGATCACGCTGTCGGGGTTTAGCGAGATCGAGGCGATGCCCTCGTCGGCCAGCCAGCGCGCGAAGTCTGGGTGGTCGCTCGGGCCTTGGCCGCAGATGCCGACGTACTTGCCCTGTGCCTTGCAGGCCTGAATCGCGCGCTGCAGCATGGCCTTGACGGCTGGGTCGCGCTCGTCGAAGTCGGCGGCCAGCAGTTCCATGCCGCTGTCGCGATCCAGGCCCAGGGTGAGCTGCGTCAGGTCGTTGGAGCCGATGGAGAAGCCGTCGAAGAACTTCAAAAATTCGTCGGCCAGGATGGCGTTGCTCGGCACCTCGCACATCATCACGACCTTGAGGTCGTTCTGGCCGCGCGCCAGGCCACGGTCGGCCAGCAATTGCGTCACGCGCTCGGCCTGCGCCAGCGTGCGCACGAAGGGCACCATCACCTGCACGTTGGTCAGGCCCATGTCGTCGCGCACGCGCTTGAGCGCTTCGCATTCCATGGCAAACGCCTCGCGGAAATCGTCGCTGATGTAGCGCGCGGCGCCGCGAAAGCCCAGCATGGGGTTTTCTTCTTCCGGCTCGTAGCGGCTGCCGCCGATCAGCTTGCGGTATTCGTTGCTCTTGAAGTCCGACAGGCGCACGATGACCGGCTTGGGCCAGAACGCGGCCGCGATGGTCGCCACGCCTTCGGCCACCTTGTCGACGTAAAAGGCACGCGGCGACGCATGGCCGCGCGCCACGCTCTCGACCGCTTTCTTCAAATCGCCATCGACCTGCGGATAGTCGAGGATCGCTTTGGGGTGCACGCCAATGTTGTTATTGATGATGAATTCCAGCCGCGCCAGGCCCACGCCTTCGTTGGGCAACTGCGCAAAGTCAAACGCCAGCTGCGGGTTGCCCACGTTCATCATGATCTTGGTGGCAATCGGCGGCATGGCGCCGCGCTGCACCTCGGTGACTTCGGTCTCCAGCAGGCCGTCGTAGATGTGGCCGGTGTCGCCTTCGGCGCAGCTCACGGTGACCAGCGTGCCGTCCTTCAGCCGCTCGGTGGCGTCGCCCGTGCCCACCACGGCCGGTATGCCCAACTCGCGCGCGATGATGGCCGCATGGCAGGTGCGCCCGCCGCGGTTGGTGACGATGGCGCTGGCGCGCTTCATCACCGGCTCCCAGTTGGGGTCGGTCATGTCGGTCACCAGCACGTCACCCGGTTGCACCTGGTCCATCTGGCTGATGTCGCGCACCAGCCGCACCGGGCCGGTGCCGATCTTCTGGCCGATGGCGCGGCCCTCGGCCAGCACCGATCCGCTGCTCTTGAGTCTGTAGCGCTGCTCGGTCTTGCCTTGCTGCTGGCTCTTCACGGTTTCGGGGCGCGCCTGCAGGATGTAGAGCTGGCCGTCGCCGCCGTCCTTGCCCCATTCGATGTCCATCGGGCGGCCATAGTGCTGCTCGATGATGAGGGCGTAGCGCGCCAGTTGCTCCACGTCCTCGTCGGTCAGCGAGTAGCGGTTGCGCTGCTCGGTCGGCACGTCGATGGTTTTCACCAGCTTGCCCGACGCGGCTTTTTCGTCGGCTGAAGCAAACACCATCTGGATCAGCTTGGAGCCCAGGGTGCGCCGGATCACCGCGCGTTTGCGCGCCGCCAGCATCGGCTTGTGCACGTAGAACTCGTCCGGGTTCACCGCGCCTTGCACCACCGTCTCGCCCAGGCCGTAGCTGCTGGTGATGAACACCACCTGATCGAAGCCACTTTCGGTATCGATGGTGAACATCACGCCCGCCGCGCCCAGGTCGGAGCGCACCATGCGCTGCACGCCCGCCGACAGCGCCACCACGTCGTGCGCAAAGCCCTTGTGCACGCGGTAGCTGATGGCGCGGTCGTTGTACAGACTGGCGAACACTTCCTTCATCTTGTGCAGCACGTCATCGATGCCGACGACGTTGAGGAAAGTCTCCTGCTGGCCGGCAAACGAAGCATCGGGCAAATCCTCGGCCGTGGCCGATGAGCGCACCGCAAAGCTGGCCTGCGCGTTGCCCGCGCTCAGCGTGGCGAAAGCGTCGCGAATGGCTTTTTCAAGATCGGCGGGGAAGGGCTGTGCCTCGATCCAGCCGCGAATCTGCGCGCCGGCCTCGGCCAGCGCGCGCACGTCTTCGGTGTCCAGCGTCGCCAGCCGCTGGCGAATGCGCTCGGCCAGCCCATCGTGCGCCAGAAACTGGCGAAATGCGTGAGCCGTGGTCGCAAAACCCGTCGGCACGCGCACGCCCTGCGGCAGTTGGGAAATCATCTCGCCGAGGCTGGCGTTCTTGCCGCCCACCGCCTCGACATCGGTCATCCTGAGTTTTTCAAAGGGCACGACCAGGGCGGTCGGCTCGAACAGTGCAGACATGGGAAAGCTCCGGAGTTTGAAAAGCGTTGGCGATGCGCCCGGCAGGCGCTGCGCCGCTGACCTTGATGGTTGTTGTGCGTGGTCATTGCGCGGCGGCTTCGCATAATGGGGTGGATTGTATGTAGCGCGAGCCACCCCCATGCCTGAACGCACCGTCTTCTTCATCTCCGATGGCACCGGCATCACCGCCGAGACCTTTGGCAACGCCATCCTGGCGCAGTTCGAGTTCACGCCGCGCCGCGTGCGCCTGCCCTTCATCGACACGGCAGACAAGGCGCATCAGGCGGTGCGCCAGATCAACCACACGGGCGAGGTGGAGGGCAAACGGCCGATCGTCTTCACCACGCTGGTGGACATGGAAATCCTCAGCATCATCCGGGCGGGCTGCAAAGGCATGCTGCTCGACATGTTCGGCACCTTCGTGGCGCCCATCGAGCAGGAAATCGGCATCAAGAGCCACCACCGCGTGGGCCGTTTTTCAGACGTGAGCAAGTCGCAGGCTTATCACGACCGCATCGAGGCCATCAACTTCAGTCTGGCGCACGACGACGGCCAGAGCAACCGCGACCTTGAGGCGGCCGACGTGATCCTGGTTGGCGTCAGCCGCAGCGGCAAGACGCCGACCAGCCTTTATCTGGCCATGCAGCACGGGCTGAAGGCGGCCAACTACCCGCTGATCCCCGAGGATTTCGAGCGCCGTCAGCTGCCGCCGGCGCTGGTGCCGCACAAGAAGAAGATTTTCGGCCTGACCATCGCGCCGGAGCGGCTGTCCGAGATTCGCTCAGAACGCCGGCCCAACTCGCGCTACGCGTCTATCGAAAACTGCCGCATGGAAATCAGCGAGGCCGAGGCCATGATGCGGCGCGCCGGCATTCGCTGGCTGTCGACCACCACCAAGTCGATCGAGGAGATTGCGACCACCATATTGCAAGAGGTGCGGCCAGAGCGATTGAGTTACTGATGGATTGGTGAATACTTCGATTTTTATAGCTGCTGGCGCTTGCTGGGCAAGCGCTAGAAGCTCAAAAGGCTTTTGAATCCATCAAAAATCGCTTGCTGAAGCAGCACGCTGCTCCATCAGGCCATGGCGACGAGCTTGCTTCTAAATGAATAGCTTCTCGCGCTTACCCAGCTTGCGCTGGAGCCCGAAAAACACCTGAAATCAGAGCCCCAGCGCCGCAATCCCCGCCTTGGCCACTTGCGTGTCTTCAGCCGGCTTGGCGCCGCTGACGCCGATGGCGGCAATGCACTGGCCGTCCTTCATGATCGGCACGCCGCCTTCCAGCATGCCGTCGAGCGGCGCGGAGAGAAACGCGGTGCGGCCGCCGTTGATCATGTCTTCATAGCCCTTGCTCTCGCGCCGACCCAGCGCCGCGCTGCGCGCCTTGCCCGGGGCAATGTGGGCGCTGACCGGCGCCGCGCCATCCATGCGGTGCAGGTGCAGCAGATGGCCGCCGTCATCGACCACGGCGATGGTCATGGCCCATTGTTGCTTGAGCGCTTCGGCTTCGGCCGCCGCCACGACGGCGCGCACTTCGGTGGCTTCGAGAAAGGATTTGGTTTTCATGATGTGGTGCTCCCATCAGAGGGTGAAAAAGGTATCCACTGTAGGCGACGCCGCAGGCAGGGCCGCCGCGGCCGTCCTCGATTTTTCTGCCCGCTGGACCCATCCCTTTGATTTTGAGTGGAATTTTTTCCAAACGCCCGACTCTACGTACAATGAACCGCATGGTCGCCAAGGTGGCGGCCCACGGCCCAGACCTTCAAGGAGAAACCTGAATGAACGACCGCACCCAAACCCTGGCCTACACCGACGTCGCGCGCGGCGGCGTCACCACGCCGGAGCAGCGCAACAAGGTGCTGCGCAACACCTACTGGCTGCTGGCGCTGAGCCTGCTGCCGACGGTGCTGGGCGCCTGGATCGGCGTGTCCACCGGCATCACGCGCAGCCTGAGCGGCGGCCTCGGCCTCGTCGTGTTCCTGGGCGGCGCCTTCGGCTTCATGTTCGCGATCGAAAAGACCAAGAACTCGGCCGCTGGTGTGCCGGTGCTGCTGGCCTTCACCTTCTTCATGGGCCTGATGCTGTCGCGCCTGATCGCGATGGTGCTGGGCTTCAAGAACGGCTCCGAACTGGTGATGACTGCCATGGGCGGCACGGCCGGCGTGTTCTTCGTCATGGCCAGCCTGGCCAGCGTCATCAAGCGCGACATCTCGGGCATGGGCAAATGGCTGTTTGTCGGCGCGCTGGTGGTGTTTGTGGGCGCCATCGTCAACGTGTTCGTCGGCTCCACGGTCGGCATGATGGTGATCAGCACCCTGGTCATCGGCGTGTTCAGCCTGTACATGCTGTACGACCTCAAGCAAATCATCGACGGCGGCGAAACCAACTACATCAGCGCCACGCTGGCGCTGTACCTGGACATCTTCAACGTGTTTCAGGGCATGCTGGCGCTGCTGGGCTTGGGCGGCAGCAGCGATTGACGTATTTGCCGACGCCGGGCAACGGGCGCTCGATCAAAAAAAGGGGCTGCGGCCCCTTTTTTTGTGGGCATTCATGCCTTCTGGCGAGGCTGGCGCAATCGACGGGTGCGGGCTTCAGCCGACACATGTCCTATAATCTCAGGTTCTTCACGGTGGCTGTAGCTCAGTTGGTAGAGTCCAGGATTGTGATTCCTGTTGTCGCGGGTTCGAGTCCCGTCAGCCACCCCATATACACCATGAAAAAAGCCCGCTGCAATCGCAGCGGGCTTTTTTTGCGCGGCCGGCCTAGCCGCAGCTGCCGACAAAACCGCACTGCGTGCAGTAGTCGCAGCCGTCCTTGCGGATCATGGCGTGCGCACCGCATTCGGGGCATTTCTTGCCGGCCATGACGCTGGTGGGCACCATCGCGGC
>JAGOVZ010000125.1 GCA_018060485.1 Ottowia sp.
AGTCGGTCGTGAGGTGGGTCACGGGGCACTTCTTGGTGTCGTCGTTCATCGGGGGCTCCTTCGGGGGTGGGTGGACACAAAAATCGCTGAGGCCGCAGGCGCCCCACGCGGCCATTTTAGGCGAGCCCCATGCCAAGTTCACGTCAATCGTTTTTATGGGGTGAATAGGCGTTTTCAAACACGCCCCGCACGACTGCGCGCTGGCGCGCATGACCAGGCCTGCGGCCTGGATGACGCACCCGTGGGCGCATGACTTGGGTCATGGCGCCCGCAGGCGCCGTCATTGAGCGGTAGCAAGATCATGGCGCGCCAGCGCCGGTCATGGCCTATGTCAAGGCGCGGCAGCGGCGCCCGGCTGCGCGGGCACCACGTCGGCCACGCGGCGCGGCGTGCCGATGGGCGCGGTGGCGGCGCCGCGCTGCAGGGCGGCGATGTCGGCTTCGCTCGGGTAGACGCCGGCCAGCCAGTAATCCATCACCCGGCGCACCAGGGGCGCGGCGTGGGCGGCGCCAAAGCCGGCGTTCTCGACAATCGCGGCGATGGCGATGCGCGGGTTGTCGGCCGGCGCAAAGGCGATGTAGAGCGAGTGGTCGCGCTGGTATTCAGACAGGCGCGCGGCGTTGTAGCGGCTCTTCTGGCCGATGGTGACGGCCTGCGCGGTGCCGGTCTTGCCGCCCGACAGGTAGGCCGCGCCCGCCATCACGCCGCGCGAGGTGCCTTCCTGCGTGACGCCGACCATGCCGCGCTTGACGGCGGCCACGTTCTCGGGCTTGTAGCCCAGGTTCTCGGGCGGCGCCAGCGGCAAGTCCTTGAACTGCAGGCTGAGCGGGTCTTGCCGCGCCTTGACCAGGTGCGGCACGTGGTGCACGCCACCCGCCGCCAGCGTGGCCGTGGCGTTGGCCAGCTGCAGCATGGTGAAGTTGTTGTAGCCCTGGCCGATGCCGAGCGAGATGGTCTCGCCGCCGTACCACTTCTGCTGCTCGGGCCGCTTGTAGGTGGCGCGCTTCCAGTCGGTTGAAGGCAGCACGCCGCGCGTTTCGCCCGGGATGTCGACGCCGGTGACCTGGCCAAAACCCAGCGGCTTCATGAAGTCGTGGATGGCGTTGACGCCCATGTCGTTGGCCAGCTGGTAGTAGTACACGTTGCTGGACTTGACGATGCTGCGGTGCAGATCGACCGCGCCCAGCGCGTGGCCCGAGCGGAAGGTGTGGCCGCCGAAGGTCCACGAGCCGCCGTCGATGATGGTGGAGCCGGTGGTGCGCTTGCCCGTCTCCAGCGCGGCCAGGGCCATGAACGGCTTGTAGGTGGAGCCGGGCGGGTAAGTGCCGCGGATCGCGCGGTTGAGCAGCGGCTTGTCGAGCGAGTTGTTCAGCTCGTCCCAGGTTTCTTGGTCGATGCCTTCGACAAAGAGGTTGGGGTCGTACGTGGGCTTGCTGACGAAGGCCAGGATCTCACCGTTCTGTGGGTCGATGGCGACCAGCGCGCCGCGCCGCTCGCCGTACATCTCTTCGATGAGCTTTTGCAGCTGGATGTCGATCGACAGCCGCACCGAATCGCCCGGCGTCGACGGGTGGCTGGCCAGCCGGCGCACCGCGTAGCCGCCGGCCGAGGTCTCCATCTGCTCGACGCCGGTGGTGCCGTGCAGCACCTTCTCGTAGCTGCTCTCCACGCCCAGCTTGCCGATGTAGTCGGTGCCGCGGTAGTTGGCGGCGTCGTCGGAATCCTCGATGCGCTCTTTTTCCTTCTGGTTGATGCGGCCGATGTAGCCCACCACGTGCGCGCCGGTCTCGCCCATCGGGTAGGTGCGAAACAGCCGCGCCTTGATCTCGACGCCCGGAAAGCGGTAGCGCTGGGCGGCAAAGCGCGCCACCTCTTCGTCGGACAGGCGCATGCGGATCGGCAGCGATTCGAAGTTGCGCGAATCCTCCTGCAGGCGCTTGAAGCGGCGGCGGTCGCGCGGCGTGACCTCGACCACCTGCGCGATGGCGTCGATCGCCTCGTCGGTCGTGCGGCCCAGGCGCGAGGGCGTGAGTTCCAGCGTGTAGGCCTTGTAGTTGGTGGCCAGCACGACGCCGTTGCGGTCGAGGATTTCGCCGCGGTGCGGCACGATCGGTACCACCGCCGTGCGGTTGGTCTCGGCGCGCTGCGCCAGCTCTTCGTGCCGCAGCACCTGCAGCGTGTACAGCCGCCAGGCCAGCAGCCCGAACGCCGCCACCACGCCCAGCGCGACCACCGCCAGCCGCACGCGAAAGCGCACCAGATCGGCTTCGACGTTGCGGATTTCGGTCATGGTGAAACGTGAAACACTATCAAATAAATAGCTGCTCGCGCTTGTCCCAAAAGCGCCAGTGGCGATTTTCGATCAAAGAACGGTGCATGGCAAACGATTCGAGTCAAAACCCCCTGCGGAGTTGCACGAACCGCTCGCACGGGCTGCGCAGCAAGCCCCCCCAATGGCCGCGGAGCAGGCCGCCCCGGAACGCCGCGCTCGGGGTCCCCCCGAGCGCCAGCGTTGTCCCCCTTGGGGGAAGGCGCCGAAGGCGACTCAGGGGGTTACAGAGGTCTATTCGCATCGGGGTTCGGTGCACGCCGCTGCGGCGCCAGCAGCAGCACGCTGACGATGGGCCACAGCGCGGCTTCGAGCACCGGCGACAGCAGCACCGGCCAACCCGGAAACACCGCGCCGCCGATCAGCCGCAGCACGATGGTGATGGCGTGCGTCAGCGCGAACAGCGGCAGCAGCTGCAGCGCCTGTCCCGGCACCGAGAACCACAGGATGCGGCGGTGAATCATGATCGCGCAGTAGATCAGCACCGTGTAGGCCAGCGCGTGCTGGCCGAGCAGCGAGGCCTGATGCACGTCGAGCAGCAGGCCGAACACGAAGGCCACGCCCAGGCCGATGCGGCGCGGCTGGTGGATGTTCCAGAACACGAGCACCACGGCCAGGAAGTCGGGCATCCACAGCACGCGCCCGAGCGGCAGCAGGTTCAGCATCAGCGCCACCAGCAGACTGCCCCAGATGAAGGCGGGGCTGGCCGGCAGCAGCAGCGGTTGGCCGCGCGGCATGATCATCGGCGTTCTCCTTCGGCGGCCGAGCGGCGCTGGGCCGGGCCCGTGCGTCGCGCGCCGGCGGGCGCCGATGCCGGCCGGCCAGCGCCTGCGGCCGACGAGGCCGTGGAAGCGGCGGCCGCCACCGGCGGCGCGCCGTCGGCCACCGGCGGCGTTTGCCGCTGCACCGGCGCCAGCACCATCACGTGCGTCACGCCTTGCAGGCGCGCCAGCGGCTGGCACTGGATGCGGGCAAACGAGGTGTCGCTGCGGCGGTCCACATGAACCACGCGTGCCACCGGCAGGCCGGGCGGGTAGACGCCGTCGACGCCGCTGGTGGTGAGCAGGTCGCCCTCCTTCACGTCCTCGGTGGCCGACATGTAGCGCAGCTCCATCATGCCGCCGCGCGGCGACGGATCGCCATAGGCCACGCTGCGCGTGCCGGTGCGCGCGTTCATCACCGGAATCACCTGATCGCGATCGATCAGCAGCGTGATCTCGCTGACAAACGGGTAGACGCGCGTGACCTGGCCCAGCACGCCCGATTCGTCCATCACCGGCGAGCCGGGCTCGATGCCCTGCATCTGCCCCTTGCCGATGACCACGCGGCGGCTGTAGGGGTCGGTGGTGTCGTACAGCACCTGCGCCGCCACGGTGGGCACCTGCACGCGTTCACGCAGCGCCAGCAACTCGCGCAGGCGGTTGTTTTCCAGCTGCAACTGCTCGACCTGGCCGGCGCGCTGCGACTGCTCGGCCAGCTTGACGCGCGCCGCTTCTTCGGTGGCGCGCGCGGTCTTCAGGTCGGTCAGGTATCCGACGCCGGTCTGCACCCACTGCACCGGCTGCAGCGCCAGCCACTGCGCCGGGTACAGCACGGTGGCGATCACCGCGCGCAGCGGCTGCACGATGTGAAAGCGCGCATCGGCCACCATCAAGAACAGCGCCAGCGCGCTCAGCAACACCAGCCGCGACAGCGCCGACGGCCCTTGCTTGAAAAAGGGCGGCGGCGAGCGGTCAAGCGTTTCGAGCGGCATGGCGGATCAGCGGTGCGGCACGGGCGAATTTACTACCAAAACGAGAGCATTGTCCGCTGAATGTGCAAGCGTCCGTCGTGATTTCGGCGCTGCAGCCCCCACCCTAACCTTCCCCCAGTGGGGGAGGGAGCCATCAGGCTGCGCTTGCCAAGCCGCCCGACAGGCCGCGGAGCAGGCCACCCGGGAACGCCGTGGCCGGGGTTTCCCCGGCCGCCAGCGTTGTCCCCCAGTGGGGGAAGGCGCGCAGCGCCACAGGGGGCGGCCTATTCATTCGTGAAAATGTTGCCCAGGCGCTCCATCCGCTCCAGCGCCAGCCCGCAGCCACGCACCACGCAGGTCAGCGGCTGCTCGGCCACCAGCACGGGCAGGCCGGTTTCTTCGGCCAGCAGGCGCTCCAGGTCGCGCAGCAGCGCGCCGCCGCCGGTCAGCATCATGCCGCGCTCGGCAATGTCGGCGCCGAGCTCGGGCGGGGTTTCTTCCAGCGCCTTTTTCACTTCCGACACGATGCTGTTGAGCGGCTCGGTCAGCGCTTCCAGGATCTCGTTGCTTGAGATGGTGAAGCTGCGCGGCACGCCTTCGGAGAGGTTGCGGCCCTTGACCTCCATCTCCTTGACTTCGCTGCCGGGGAAGGCGCTGCCGATCTCTTTCTTGATCATCTCCGCCGTCGGGTCGCCGATCAGCATGCCGTAGTTGCGGCGGATGTAGTTGATGATGGCGTCGTCGAACTTGTCGCCGCCCACGCGGGCCGAGCCCTTGTAGACCATGCCGCCGAGCGAAATCACGCCCACCTCGGTCGTGCCGCCGCCGATGTCGACCACCATCGAGCCGCTGGCCTCAGACACCGGCAGGCCGGCGCCGATGGCGGCGGCCATGGGTTCTTCGATCAGATACACCTCGCTTGCGCCCGCGCCCAGCGCCGATTCGCGGATCGCGCGGCGCTCCACCTGCGTCGAGCCGCAAGGCACGCAGATGATGATGCGCGGGCTGGGCTTGAACAGGCCGCGCGGGTGCACCATGCGGATGAACTGCTTGAGCATCTGCTCGGTGACGGTGAAGTCGGCGATCACGCCGTCCTTCATCGGGCGGATCGCCTCGATGTTGCCCGGCACCTTGCCCAGCATGGCCTTGGCTTCGGCGCCCACGGCCTGAATCGTCTTCTTGCCCTGCGGGCCGCCTTCGTGCCGGATGGCGACGACCGACGGTTCGTCCAGCACGATGCCCTTGTCGCGCACGTAGATCAGGGTGTTGGCGGTGCCGAGGTCAATGGCCAGGTCGGTCGAGAAATACCGACGGAAAGCTCCAAACATGCAGTGTCCTTTGTGGGGTTGCCGGCAAGCACCAGACGCCGTAACCCCCTGATTCGATGCGAATTAGGCGTGAATTCGTGCAAATACGGCCCGTTTCCGGGCCGTTGCACTAAACGCAGGATAATAACGCATCCCCCTTGCGCGCTGGTTTGGCGCCTGAGGCCAAAAGTTCAAATTACATCTGGTTTCCAGTGCGTTTTTCATGGCTTTAACCGATCAGGACATCGGCCGCATCGCCCATTTGGCGCGGCTTGAGTTGAGTGCGGACGAAAGTAAGCGGATGCTCACCCGTCTGAACGGCTTCTTCGGCACCGTCGAGGCCATGTGCGCCGTCGACACGCAGGGCGTTGAGCCGCTCACGCAACCCATCGCTGCCGTGCAGGACGTGCAATTGCGCCTGCGCGATGACGTGGCCAGCGAGCCGGACGACCGCGCCGCCAACCAGCGCAGCGCGCCGGCGGTGGAAGATGGGCTGTATCTGGTTCCGAAAGTGATCGAATAAGCATGAGCGCCTTGCATGACCTGACGGTGGCCCAGTTGGCCGCCAAGCTGAAGGCGCGCGAGGTGTCGGCGGTTGAAGCCGCGCAGCACTTTCTGGCGCGCAGCCGCCAGCACGCCGACCTGGGCGCCTACCTGGCGCAAGACGAAGCCGTGACGCTGGCGCAGGCCCAGGCGGCCGATGCGCGCCTGGCCGCGGGCGACGCGCCGCTGCTGGCCGGCGTGCCCATCGCGCACAAGGACATCTTCGTCACCACCGATTTCCCGACCACCGCCGGCTCGAAGATGCTGGCCGGCTATCGCTCTCCTTTTGAGAGCACGGTGACCAGCCTGTTCCAGCGCCAGGGCATGGTTTGTCTTGGAAAGCTGAACTGCGACGAGTTCGCCATGGGCTCGGCCAACGAGAACTCGGCCTACGGCCCGGTGAAGAACCCGTGGGATGTGTCGCGCGTGCCCGGCGGCTCGTCCGGCGGCAGCGCCGCGGCGGTGGCCGCGCGCCTGACGCCCGCCGCCACCGGCACCGACACCGGCGGCTCGATCCGCCAACCGGCCAGTTTTTGCGGCCTGACCGGCATCAAGCCGACCTACGGCCGCGCCAGCCGTTACGGCATGATTGCCTTTGCCTCCAGCCTCGACCAGGCCGGCCCGATGGCGCGCACCGCCGAAGACTGCGCACTGCTGCTGTCGGCCATGTGCGGGCCCGACCCGGACCGCGATTCCACCTCGCTCGACGTGCCGGCAGAAGACTTCACCCGCGCGCTGAATGGCGATCTGAAAGGCCTGCGCATTGGCGTTCCGAAGGAGTTTTTCGGCGACGGCCTGGCGCCCGACGTGCGCGCCGCCGTCGAGGCGGCGCTGGCCGAGCTGCAAAAGCTCGGCGCCACGCGGGTCGACATCTCGCTGCCGCGCACCGAGCTGTCCATCCCCGCCTACTACATCATTGCGCCGGCCGAGGCCAGCTCCAACCTGTCGCGCTTCGACGGCGTGCGCTACGGCCACCGCGCCCGGCACTACACCGACCTGGAGGACATGTACAAGAAAACGCGTGCCGAAGGCTTTGGCGACGAGGTCAAGCGCCGCATCATGACCGGCACCTACGTGCTCTCGCACGGCTATTACGACGCCTACTACCTGCAGGCGCAGAAGATTCGCCGCATGATCGCCGACGATTTTCAGCGCGCCTTCCAGCAGTGCGACGTCATCGCCGGCCCGGTTGCGCCCAGCGTGGCGCGCCGCATCGGCGAATGCGCCGACGACCCGCTGGCCGATTACCTGGCCGACGTCTACACGCTGCCCGCCTCGCTTGCCGGCCTGCCCGGCATGAGCTTGCCGGCCGGCTTTGGCGAAGGCGGCATGCCGGTGGGCCTGCAGCTCATCGGCAATTACCTGCAAGAGTCGAAATTGCTGAACGTGGCGCACCAGCTGCAGCGGGCGACCGACTTCCACCTCCGCAAGCCGGAGGGCTACTGATATGTCAGCCAAGTTGATCCAGGGCTACGAAGTCGTCATCGGCTTCGAGACGCACGCCCAGTTGCAAACGAACAGCAAGATCTTCAGCCGCGCCAGCACCGCGTTTGGCGCCGCGCCCAACACGCAGGCCTGCGCGGTGGA
>JAGOVZ010000126.1:0-3650 GCA_018060485.1 Ottowia sp.
TGCCGACGACGCCGAAGGCGATGTCCATCTGCCCCCCGCCCCGCAGCGCGCGCACCCGCCGCTGCAGCCGATGCCCGTGCGCCAACTGCCTGCGCGCCCGGCTTTTGAAGAAAATCGGCCACCAGTGCAAGCAGGACAAGCGCAGGAAGCTACTGAAATAGTAGCGGTCAAGGTGCGCGAAGGCGCCGATTCGCAGCAACCCCGGCCGCGCGCCGTGCTCGATGCGCCACCCGGCGTGGTCCCCGGCGCGCACGGCGACTTCTGGCACACGCTGGTGCAGGACCTGGTCGCGCGCGAAGCGGTGGCGGCGCTGGTGCGCGAACTGGCCCTGCAGTCCGACCTGGTGGCGCGCGCTGGCGATCAATGGACCTTGCGTGTGGAAAGCGAGACGCTCGGCCAATCGGGCGCGCGCGACCGCTTGCAGGCTGCGCTGGCCGACGCCGGCCACGCCGTGCGCCTGCAGGTCGAGATCGGCCCGGTGGCCGACAGCCCTTCGCGCCGCAACGCCATTGCCGCCGCCCAGCGCCTAAAGGCCGCCGAGGCCCTGCTCATGGCCGACCCCTTCGTGCAGGAGATGGTGCGCGACTTTGGGGCGAAAATCGTACCCGGCAGCATCAAGCCGCTGTGACCGCGGGTCGTGGCGACAACGCACCGATTTTTTGACGACAAGGAAAGCATTCGATGTTCAACAAAGGACAACTCGCCGGCCTGATGAAGCAGGCCCAGGCCATGCAGGACAACCTGAAGAAAGCGCAGGACGAACTGGCGCTGATGGAAGTCGAGGGCGAATCCGGCGCCGGCCTGGTCAAGGTGCTGATGACCGCCAAGCACGACGTCAAGCGCGTCACCATCGACCCCAGCCTGCTGGCCGACGACAAGGACATGCTCGAAGACCTGGTCGCCGCCGCCTTCAACGCCGCCGTGCGCAAGGCCGAGGAGCTGTCGGCCGAGAAGATGGGCAAGCTGATGCCGGCCGGCATGCCCGGGATGCCGCCCGGCATGAAGTTTCCGTTTTGACCCGATGACGAAATGACCTCGGCCTGCGGCCTTCGATGACGGCGCTGCGCGCCATGACCGCGTTGGCGTCATTTCGTCATTGAAGCCGCGCCAGCGGCGAAGTCATTGCGTCATTCAAACATGCCCGACACCCACGCCCTCGACACCCTGATCCAGTCGCTGCGGCGCCTGCCCGGCGTCGGCGTGCGCTCGGCGCAGCGCATGGCGTTTCATCTGCTGCAGCACGACCGCGAGGGCGCGCAGGTGCTGGCGCGCGCGCTGCAGGAGGCGGTAGCGCAGGTGCGCCATTGCGCGCGCTGCCACACCTTCACCGAAAGCGGGATCTGCGCCACCTGCGCCGATCCGCGGCGCGACGCGAGCAAGCTGTGCGTGGTCGAGACGCCGGCCGATCAGGCGGCGATGGAACGCACGGCCGCCTTCAAGGGCCGCTACTTCGTGCTGATGGGCAAGCTGAGCCCGCTCGACGGCATTGGCCCGCGCGAGATCGGCGTGCAAAAGCTGATCGAGCGCGCCACCGACGGCGTGGTGCAGGAGGTGATCCTGGCCACCAACTTCACCGCCGAGGGCGAGGCCACCGCGCACGTCATCGGCCAGGCGCTGAAAAGCCGCGGCCTCAACGTCACGCGGCTGGCGCGCGGCGTGCCGGCGGGCAGCGAGCTGGAATACGTCGACCTGGGCACCATCGCGCATGCGCTGGTGGACCGGCGCTGACCCATTTTCAGGTTACTCTTGTTTTTATAGCTGCTCGCGCTTGTCAGTCAAGCGCTGGCGGCCTTTTTTGATATGAATTCCAGCTCTCCCCACAGTTTCAGCATCGCCCACTGGTGCATCCTGATCGCCGCCTTGCTGCCATTGCTGAGTTCCTACATCGCCAAGTGGGGCCAGCTCGGCAAACCGCGCCGCGACGGCGGTTACGACAACGCCGATCCGCGCGCCTGGCTGGCGCGCCAGGGCGACTGGCGTGCGCGCGCCAACGCGGCGCAGGCCAACAGCTTCGAGGGCTTGCCGTTCTTCATCGGCGCGGTGCTGGCGGCCCTGCAACTGGGCGCGCCGCAGGGTCGGGTCGATCTGCTGGCGCTGCTGTACGTGATGCTGCGGCTGGGCTACATCGTGGCGTACGTGGGCGGCATGGCGACCATGCGCAGCGCGGTCTGGGCGCTGGCGTTCGCGGTCAACGTCGCGATCCTGTTTCAGGGCTGGCGCTGAGCTTGTAAGCGGGTGTCACCGACGTACCCTGCTTGGTGGACGGTGGCGGCTTAGGGTCTACACACAAACCCGATGCGGGCCGCTACCTATGCCAACGGCCGGGCGCTTGGGCTACCGTCGGCGCATGGACTTTGCCGTGCGCGCCCCTTCAGCGACATCGCCCATGGGCGGGCGCCGCGCGGTGCTGCGGGGCCTGGCTGCCGCGACGCTGGTGTCGTGCACGCTGGTGCGCGCGCAGGAGCGGCCTGAAAAGCCCAAGCTCAGCATCGCCGTCGGCGGCAGAACGACGGTGTATTACCTGCCGCTCACGATTGCCGATCAGCTCGGCTTTTTCGCCCACGAAGGGCTGGAGGTCGATTTGCAGGACCACGCCGGCGGCGGCCTGGCGCTGCAGTCGCTGCTGCAAGGCCGTGCCGATGTGGCGGCTGGCGGCTTCGAACACACGATCCTGCTGCGCCAACGCGGCGTCAACTGCCGCGCTTTCGCGCTGCTCGGGCGCGCGCCGCAGCTGGTGTTTGGCGTCAGCACGCGCGCGCTGCCGGAGTTTCGCGATCCGTCGCAGCTCAAGGGTCGCCGCGTGGGCATCTCGGCGCCGGATTCGTCCACCCACTGGTTCGCGCGGCTGGTGCTGGCGCGCGCCGGGCTGGCGGCCACGGATGTCGAGTACGTGGGCGTCGGCACCTCGACGGCGGCGGTGATGGCTCTGCGCGAAGGCCGCATCGACGCCATTGCCAGCATCGACCCGGTCATCAGCATGCTGGAGTTTCGCGGCGAGATCCGGGTGCTGGCCGACACGCGTTCGCCGCGCGGCACGCAGGAGCTGTATGGCGGGCCCATGCCGGGCGGCTGCATCTATGCGCCGCAGGCCTTCGTGGTGCGCTATCCGCAAACCGTGCAGGCCCTCACCAACGCCGCGGTGCGGGCGCTGAAATGGCTGCAGACCGCCGGCCCGAGCGACATCGTGCGCGCCGTGCCCGAGTCCTACATGTACGGCGACCGCGCCATCTACCTGGCGTCGCTGGAGAAGGCGCGCGCCGCGCTGTGCCCCGACGGCCTGATGACCGAGGAAGCGGTGGCCACGGCGCACCGCGTGGTGGCGCAGTACTACAGCGGCAGCGCCCCGGTGCGCCCCCAGGCGCCGGGCGCCACCTACACCAACGATTTCGCGCGACGCGCCAAGCTGAAGTTTCAGGTGGCTTGAGGGCCGCGGCCACGCCTGGACGCGGGCGCCACAGTCAGCGCTTGTTCTTGCCGCTGGCCTTGGGTTCGGCCTTGGCCTTGGCGCCGCCTTTGCCAGCCGACTTGCCCGCGCTGTCCTTGGGCGAGGGCTTTGCCGCCGACTTGCTGGCCGGCTTGGCATCGGCGCGGCGATCGTTCTTGCCCGCGCGCTGGTTTTTCGCCTTGCCCTTGTCGGCGCCGCTGGCCTT
>JAGOVZ010000126.1:3750-7493 GCA_018060485.1 Ottowia sp.
CCATCGCGTGCGGCGGCGGCCGCGGCGCGCACCGGCAGGTACAGCACCACGGCCTGGCCGCGCTTCAAGCCCGCGCGGGCGTTGGTGTGGTTCCAGCCGGCCACGGTGGCGGCCGGCAGGTCGTAGCGGGCCGCCACGCTGGCAATCGAATCGCCCTTGCGCGCGCGCACCGAAGTGCGGCGCAGCACGATCTCGGGCGTGTAGGCCAGCTGCGCGTTGTTCACCACGTGGCTGGCCACTGCTTGCGCAGCGCTGTTGCTGCGCCGTACCACCACGGTCGAGCCGCTCTTGATCACCATGCCGCGCGGGATGTTGTTCATCTCGCGGAAATCGTCCTCGTCCATGCCGAAGCGGCTGGCCACGGCGCGCGAGGGCAGGGTCTCGGTGGCGACCCAGGCCGTCCACGACGCCAGCGAGCCGGGCGCCGCCTTGGCCAGGTTCTGCTTGAAGGTGTCGGCGTTGTTCCACGGCAGCAGGATCTGCGGCGTGCCGGCGGCAAAGATCACCGGCTTGCGCTGCGACGGGTTGAGCGCCTTGAAGTCTTCGACCCGCACCTCGGCCAGCCGCGCGGCAACGTCAACGTCGATGTCCTGCGTGATGTCGACGGTGTCGAAAAACGGGTGGTTTTCGATCAGCGGCAGCACGGCGCCCATGCGCTGCGGGTTGGCGATGATGTTCTTCACCGCCTGCAGCTTGGGCACGTAGTTGCGCGTTTCGGCCGGCATGTTGATGTCGTTGTAGCCGGTGGGCAGGCCCGCGGCCTGGTTGCGCTCGATGGCGCGCTTGACGTTGCCCTGGCCCCAGTTGTAGGCCGCCAGCGCCAGGTGCCAGTCGCCAAACATGTCGTGCAGCTTCTGCAGATAGTCGAGCGCAGCGCGGGTCGAGCCGAGCACGTTGCGCCGGTCGTCGCGCAGCATGTTCTGCGTCAGCTGGAAGTCGCGCCCGGTGCCGGGCATGAACTGCCACATGCCGGCGGCCTTGGCGCTGCTGACGGCCTGCGGGTTGAAGGCCGATTCGATGTACGGCAGCAGCGCCAATTCGGTCGGCATGCCGCGCAGTTCCAGCTCTTCGACGATGTGGAAGATGTACAGGCGCGAGCGGTCCACCATGCGCTCGATGTAGTCGGGCCGCGTGGTGTACCACTGCTCGTGGCGCTCGACCAGCTCGCCCTGCAGGTCGGGCATGGCAAAGCCGCGCCGCACGCGCTCCCACAGGTCGGCGGGTGCTTCGAGCGCGGCAACCTGGCCGCCACGCAACTCGGACACCGCCACGTCCGGCATCTCGCCAGAACGCGGCATGCGGGGCGCGGTGCGTGCGGTGGATGTGGCGGCCGAAGCGCCGTCTGACGCACCGTCTGCGCCACCGCCGGGCGCGGCACAGCCGGCCAATGCCACGCTGACGACCAGCGCCAGCCCTTGATACCACTTCATTTGAACTCGTTCTTCCATTGACGAAGGGCGGCGAACACCGCCACTTCGTCGGTTGCTTGGGGTGCGTGCGAGCGCACCGACTGGATCACCGCAGGCTCGCGGCTGCGCAGAAAGGGGTTGATCGCCCGCTCGGTGCCGATCGACGACGGCAGCGTGGGCTGGCCGCCCGCGCGCAACCGCTGGCAATGCTGCTCGTAGTCGGCCAGCGCCTGGTTGCCCGGCTCGACCGCGCGCGCAAAGCGCAGGTTGCCGAGGGTGTATTCATGCGCGCAGCACACGCGCGTGTCGCCGGGCAGCGCGGCCAGCGCATCGAGCGAGGCCAGCATCTGCGCCGGCGTGCCTTCGAACAGGCGCCCGCAGCCGCCTGAAAACAGCGTGTCGCCGCAAAACAGCAGCGGCGCGCCAGCCACATCGTCAGCGAAATACGCGATGTGCCCTGCCGTGTGGCCCGGCACGTCGATGACGCGAAAGCTGACGCCCAGGGTCTGCACCACGTCACCGCCCTGCAACGGCGTGTACGGCTGCGGGATGCGCTCGCGCGCCGGCCCGAACACCTGCGCCCCGGTTTCCGCGCGCAATTCGGCCACGCCGCCGGTGTGATCGGCGTGGTGGTGCGTGACTAGAATGCTGGCGAGCCGCAGGGCCAGCCGTTCCAGCGCCGCGCGCACCGGTGCCGCGTCGCCCGGGTCGACCACCAGGGCTTGCTGGCCGTCGTGCAACAACCACAGGTAGTTGTCGTTGAAGGCGGGCAGTGCGATCAATTCCATGTGCGGCGGATTATAAAAACCGCAGCAGGCGCTGCCGCCCGTGCAACCTATCTTTACATCGCCCGTGCCGCCGCCGACGCTTCCTTTGCATGAGTGGTTTCAGACCCCGCCCGGCCAGTACGTGCTGGCGTGGGAGCGCGCGCAGTTCGACGCCGCGCTGGCCGATGTCTTTGGCTACCACGCGCTGCAGATCGGGCTGGCCGACATCGATGCGCTGGCGGCCAACCGCATGCCGCACCGCTGGCTGGCCATGACAAGCGCGCCGGGCGCGCCGGATGAAGACCCGACGCCCGCGACCGTGGCCGCGGGCGACGAAGCGCCGCCACCACCACGCATCGCCCTCGTCACCGACCCCACGGCGCTGCCGTTTGCCGAAGCCAGCCTCGACCTGGTGGTGCTGCCGCACACGCTGGAGCTGAGCGCCGACCCGCACGCCAGCCTGCGCGAGGTGCAGCGCGTGCTGGTGCACGAGGGCCGGGTGGCGATTGCCGGGCTCAACCCGGCCAGCCTGTGGGGCCTGCGGCAGTACCGCGCGCACCTGCTGCGCGGCGCCGGCCAGGGCCAGCTGTACCTGCCCGAGGCGGGCGAATTCATCGGCCACTGGCGCCTGCGCGACTGGCTGCGGCTGCTGCAATTCGAGCTGGAAAGCCTGTCGTTCGGCTGCTATGCGCCGGCCGTGCGCAGCGCGCGCAACCTGGCGCGCTTTGGCTGGATGGACCGCGTGGGCGCGCGCTGGTGGCCGATCTTCGGTGCCGCATACTTCATGGTCGCCGTCAAGCGCAGCGCCGGCCCCAAGCTGGTGGGCGCGGCGTGGAAGAAATCGCCGATACCGGCGAACGCTCCTGTTTCAATAGCTGGCCGCGCTGGACTGGCAAGCGCTGGCGGCCAAAAAGACCATGAATCGCATTGAGATGTACACCGACGGCGCCTGCAAGGGCAACCCCGGCCCCGGCGGCTGGGGCGTGCTGCTGCGCGCGCCCGGCCTTGAAAAAGAATTGTTCGGCGGCGAGCCGCTGACCACCAACAACCGCATGGAACTCACGGCCGTGATCGAAGGCCTGCAAGCCCTCAAGCGCCCGTGCGAGGTCGACCTGTACCTGGACAGCCAGTACGTGCGCCAGGGCATCACCGAATGGGTGGCCGGCTGGAAGGCGAGGGGCTGGCGCACCTCTACCAAGCAGCCGGTGAAAAATGTCGACCTGTGGCAAAAGCTCGATGCGCTGGTCGCCGAGGGCGGGCACCGCATTCAGTGGCACTGGGTGCGCGGCCACGCCGGGCATGAAGGCAACGAGCGCGCCGACGCGCTGGCCAACCGGGGCGTGCCGGGGCGGCGCTGACGGCGCCGCTTTAAAGGTCAGCGCGTACAGCAAGGCGCGCCCGGCGATGCTACATTTTGAAAAGGTCGGCGCCGCCGGGGCGCCACAGTGGTACCGATCCGACCCTTGAAGCTCTCGACCTCCCTCATCGCCGCCGTGGCGCTGGCGGGCGCCATCGGCGCGGCCTGGTGGTTTCAGCGCCCGTCCCAGAGCAAGCCGGCGACCGACGG
>JAGOVZ010000017.1 GCA_018060485.1 Ottowia sp.
AGCTGACCGAGCTGCGCGTGGACGGCGGCGCCAGCCGCAACGACTTGCTGATGCAGATGCAAGCCGACCTGCTCGGCGTGCCCGTGGTGCGCCCGCAGGTGACCGAGACGACGGCACTGGGCGCGGCTTATCTGGCGGGCTTGGCGACCGGCGTGTGGGCTGGCGGTGACGAGATCGCCGCGCAATGGCAGGTCGACCGGCGTTTCGAGCCGCGCCTGCCCGAACCCGAGCGGCTGGCGCGCATCGCCCGCTGGCGCGAGGCGGTGGCGCGCTCGCGCGGCTGGGCCAAAAATGATCCCCCCTGAGTCGCCTTTGGCGCCTTCCCCCCAAGGGGACAACGCTGGCGCTCGGGGAGAGCCCGAGCGCGGCGTTCCCGCGCGGGCCTGCTGCGCGGCCATGGGCGCGACGCCACCGCCCGCTGGCATGATGGGTGGTCTGCTGCTGCGTCGTATATTCATGGTCAAAACAAGGCCCAGTGCTTGATGGACAAGCGCAAGCAGCTATCAAAAACATAGTCACCGGAAGCGCCCCTTGAGCCCCGTCCCCCTGCCCACCGACCGCGCCGCGCTGCTGGAACGCCTGGCCGAGCCGCGCAAATACGACATCGCCGTGGTCGGCGGCGGCGCCACGGGCCTGGGCGTGGCGCTGGACGCCGCGCAGCGCGGCCACAGCGTGGTGCTGATCGAGGCGCACGACTTTGCCAAGGGCACCTCGTCGCGCGCCACCAAACTGGTGCACGGCGGCGTGCGCTATCTGGCGCAGGGCAACATCCCGCTGGTGCGCGAGGCGCTGCACGAGCGCGCCCACATCCTGCACAGCGCGCCGCACCTGGCGCAGCCGCTGCCGTTTGTCATGCCCTCGTACAAGCTGTGGGAGACGCCCTTTTACGGCGTCGGCCTGAAGATGTACGACGCGCTCGCCGGCAGCGCGGGCCTGGGCCGCACCGAGTGGCTGAACGCCCGCGAGGCGCTGCAGCTGCTGCCGGGCGCCCAGTCGCGCGGGCTGAAGGGCGGTGTGAAGTATTGGGACGGCCAGTTCGACGACGCCCGGCTGGCGCTGGCGATTGCCCGCACGGCGGCGGCGCACGGCGCGCTGATGGTCAATTACTGCGAAGCCTTCGAGGTGCTGCACGAGGCCGGCCGCGCTGCGGGTCTGCGCGTGCGCGACGCTGAAAGCGGGCGCGAATTCCGCATCCAGGCTGGCTGCATCGTTAACGCCACGGGCGTGTGGGTCGATGCGCTGCGCCGGCAGGATGCGGCGGCCGCTGGCCAGCCCGCCGCGCCCATCGTCGCGCCCAGTCAGGGCGTGCATGTGGTGGTGGACGCGTCGTTTTCGCCCGGTGACCACGCGCTGCTGGTGCCCAGCACCGGCGATGGCCGCGTGCTGTTTGCCGTGCCGTGGCTGGGCAAGCTGATTCTGGGCACCACCGACACGCCGCGCCGCGACCTGCCGCTGGAGCCGGCGCCGCTGGCGCACGAGGTCGATTTCATCCTGCGCGAAGCGGCCAAGTACCTGCAACGCGCACCGACGCGGGCCGACATCCGCAGCACCTGGGTCGGCCTGCGCCCGCTGGTCAAGGCGGGCGGCGAAGGCGGCGACACCAAGGCGATCAGCCGCGAACACACGGTGCTGGTGGCCAAGTCAGGCCTGGTTACTGTCACTGGCGGCAAATGGACCACCTACCGCGCCATGGCGGCCGACGTGCTGGCGCGCTGCACGCAGGCCGGGGTGCTGCTGCCCAAAGGCACATCTCAAACGGCGAATCTCAAGCTGGTGGGCGCGCCCGGCACGGCGGCCGGCCCGCTGGTGCGCCTGAGCCAGCCGCCCGGCGCCCACCTGTACGGCAGCGAAGCGGATGTGGTGGCCGGTTTGCCTGGCGCCGATCACGCGCTGGCCCCCGGTCTGACCGAGGCCATGGTGCGCTTTGCCGCCCGCCACGAATACGCCCGCACCGTCGAAGACGTGCTGGCGCGCCGCTCGCGCCTGTTGTTTCTAGACGCCGCCGAAGCCGCCCGCGCCGCACCCGCCGCGGCCGCCGTGCTGTCCAGTGAGCTGGGGACAGGGCACGACACGGCACTGCCCGCCTTCCAGGCGCTGGCTGAAAGCTACATTCAGCACGGCTTGTCTGCACCCGCTTGACAAGCGGCTGGCGTTTTGCCAGAATCGAGAGCTTCGCCCAAAAAGGGCCAAGAAATCTGCCCAATCGCTGGTGTGCTTTGAAATTCGAAGTGCAACAGCGGCGGGCCCAAGACTGATCCGGTTCGCGCACGCGACTGGGTACAAGTTGGGAAACCAAGAAATGATCCAGACTGAATCTCGACTCGAGGTGGCCGACAACACCGGCGCCAAGTCCGTCCTGTGCATCAAGGTGCTGGGCGGCTCCAAGCGCCGCTACGCCAGCGTCGGCGACATCATCAAGGTGAGCATCAAGGAAGCCGCCCCGCGTGGTCGCGTCAAGAAAGGCGAGATCTACAGCGCCGTGGTGGTGCGCACCGCCAAGGGCATTCGCCGTGGCGACGGCTCGCTCGTCAAGTTCGACGGCAACGCCGCCGTGCTGCTCAACAACAAGCTGGAGCCCATCGGCACCCGCATCTTCGGCCCGGTCACGCGCGAGCTGCGCACCGAGAAGTTCATGAAGATCGTGTCGCTGGCGCCCGAAGTGCTCTGATCGAAGGAACACGCATCATGAACAAGATTCGCAAAGGCGACGAAGTCATCGTGCTGACCGGCCGTGACAAAGGCAAGCGCGGCACCGTGTCGCTGCGCGTGTGCGAAGAGCGCGTGGTGGTCGATGGCATCAACGTGGTGAAAAAGCACGCCAAGCCGAACCCCATGAAGGGCGTCACCGGCGGCATCGTCGAAAAGTCGATGCCCATTCACCAGTCCAACGTGGCCATCTACAACAAGGCCAGTGGCAAAGCCGACCGCGTCGGCGTCAAGACCCTGCAGGACGGCACGCGCGTGCGCGTGTTCAAGTCCAGCGGCGAAGAGATCAAGGCCTGAGGACCATCATGGCACGACTGCAACAACACTATCGCGAAAAAGTGGCGCCCGAGCTGATGAAGAAGTTCGGCTACAAGTCGCCGATGGAGGTGCCGCGCATCACCAAGATCACGCTCAACATGGGCGTGAGCGAGGCCGTGGCCGACAAGAAGGTGATGGACAACGCCGTGGCCGACCTGACCAAGATCGCCGGCCAGAAGCCCGTGGTCACCAAGGCCAAGAAAGCCATCGCCGGTTTCAAGATCCGTGAACAGCAGGCCATCGGCACGATGGTCACGCTGCGTGGCGCGCGCATGTACGAATTCCTGGATCGCTTTGTCACCGTGGCCTTGCCGCGTGTGCGTGACTTCCGCGGGATCTCGGGTCGTGCGTTCGATGGCCGCGGCAATTACAACGTCGGCGTCAAAGAACAGATCATCTTCCCCGAGATCGAGTACGACAAGGTCGACGCCCTGCGTGGCCTGAACATCAGCATCACGACGACGGCCAAGAACGACGAGGAAGCCAAGGCGCTGCTCGCCGCCTTCCGTTTCCCGTTCAAGAACTAAGGTGACGACGTGGCAAAAAAAGCTTTGATCGAGCGCGAACTCAAGCGCGACAACCTCGTCGCCAAGTACGCCAAGAAGCACGCTGAGCTGAAGGGCATCGCGGGCGACGCCAAGCGCAGCGACGAAGAGCGCGCGCAGGCCCGCCTGGCGCTGCAAAAGCTCCCGCGCAACGCCAACCCGACGCGCCAGCGCGCCCGTTGCGAAATGACCGGCCGCCCGCGCGGCACCTTCCGCCAGTTCGGCCTCGGCCGCGCCAAGATTCGTGAACTGGCTTTCGAAGGCCAGATTCCCGGCATCACCAAGGCCAGCTGGTAAACGCACCGGAAGGCAGGAGAAAACAACATGAGCATGAGTGATCCCATCGCCGATCTGTTGACCCGCATCCGCAACGCGCAGATGGTGGCCAAGCAGACCGTGTCGGTGCCCTCTTCCAAGGTGAAGGTGGCCATCGCCCAGGTCTTGAAGGACGAGGGCTACATCGACGGCTTCGAAGTGAAGTCCGAAGATGGCAAGTCCGAGCTGGAAATCGCCCTGAAATATTACGCCGGTCGCCCGGTCATCGAGCGCATCGAGCGCGTCAGCCGTCCCGGTTTGCGCGTGTACAAGGGTCGCGACGCCATTCCACAGGTCATGAACGGCCTGGGTGTGGCGATTGTCACCACCCCCAAGGGCGTGATGACCGACCGCAAGGCGCGCGCCACCGGTGTCGGCGGCGAAGTGCTGTGCTACGTGGCCTAAGGAGAAACGAGCATGTCACGTATTGCAAAAATGGGCGTCGCCGTTCCTTCGGGCGTCGACGTGCAGGTCAAGGATGACCAGATCACGGTCAAGGGCAGCGGCGGTGAGCTGAAGCTGGCTCCGAGCCACCTGGTCAAGATCACGACCAAGGATGGCAAGTTGTCGTTCGATCCGGTGGATGAGTCGCGCGAAGCCAACGCCATGAGCGGCACCATGCGTCAGCTGGTGAACAACATGGTGGTGGGCGTCAGCAAGGGCTTCGAGAAGAAGCTGACCCTGGTCGGCGTGGGCTTTCGTGCCCAGGCCAGCGGCAACAAGCTGAACCTGCAGATCGGTTATTCGCACCCGGTCAACTTCGAGATGCCGGCTGGCGTCACGGTGACCACGCCGACGCCGACCGAGATCATCGTCAAGGGCGCCAACCGCCAGGTGATCGGTCAGCTGGCTGCCGAGATTCGCGATGCGCGCCCGCCCGAGCCTTACAAGGGCAAGGGCATCCGGTATGCCGACGAGCGCGTCGTCATCAAGGAAACCAAGAAGAAATAAGGACCTGCATCATGATGACCAAGAAACAGCAGCGTCTTCGTCGTGCACGTCAGACGCGCATCCGCATCGCCGACAAGGGAGTGGCACGCCTGTCCGTGAACCGCACCAACCTGCACATCTACGCGACCGTGGTGTCCGAAGATGGCGCCAAGGTGCTGGCCAGTGCCTCCACCGCCGAAGCCGACATGCGCAAGGAACTGGGCGCTGCAGGCAAGGGCGGCAACGTCGCCGCCGCCGAGCAGATCGGCAAGCGCATCGCCGAGCGTGCCAAGGCCGCTGGTGTGGAAAAAGTGGCTTTCGACCGTGCGGGCTTCGCTTACCACGGCCGCGTCAAGGCCTTGGCCGACGCTGCCCGTGAAGCGGGTCTGCAGTTCTAAGACGGCAGGACAGACAAATGGCAAAGTTTCAGGCAAGAACGCAAGGTGACGGTCCGGAGGACGGCCTGCGCGAGAAGATGATTGCGGTCAACCGCGTGACCAAGGTTGTCAAGGGTGGCCGCATCCTCGGTTTCGCCGCGCTGACCGTGGTCGGTGATGGCGACGGCCGCGTCGGCATGGGCAAGGGCAAGTCCAAGGAAGTGCCCGCTGCCGTGCAGAAGGCGATGGAAGAAGCACGCCGCCAGATGGTCAAGGTGTCGCTAAAAGACGGCACCATTCACCACAACGTGACCGGCCACCACGGCGCTGCGGTCGTGATGATGGCGCCCGCCCCGCGCGGCACCGGCATCATCGCCGGCGGCCCGATGCGCGCCGTGTTCGAGGTGTTGGGCATCACCGACATCGTGGCCAAGAGCCACGGCACGTCGAATCCCTACAACATGGTGCGCGCCACGCTGGATGCGCTGCGCAATTGCACCACGCCGTCCGAAGTGGCGGCCAAGCGCGGCAAGTCGGTCGAAGACATCTTCGCCGCTTAAAGCAGGAGTCAAGACATGGCAACCGAGCAAAAAACCGTCAAGGTCCAGTTGGTCCGCAGCCCCATCGGCTGCAAGGAATCGCACCGCGCCACCGTGCGTGGCCTGGGCCTGCGCAAGCTCAATAGCGTGCGCGAACTGCAGGACACGCCTGCGGTGCGCGGCATGATCAACAAGATCGACTACCTGGTCAAGATCGTCTGAGGAATCGGATCATGGAACTCAACACCATCAAGCCCGGCGAAGGCTCCAAGCGTCCGCGCCGCCGCGTCGGTCGTGGCATTGGCTCGGGTCTGGGCAAGACGGCCGGTCGGGGCCACAAGGGCCAGAAATCGCGTGCCGGGGGCTACCACAAGGTCGGCTTCGAAGGCGGCCAGATGCCGCTGCAGCGTCGCCTGCCCAAGCGTGGCTTCAAGTCTGCTTCGCTCAAGTACAACGCCGAAGTGACCCTGTCCGACCTGGAGCGCCTGGGCGCGGCCGACGTCGATGTGCTGGTGCTCAAGCAAGCCGGCATCGTGCGTGCGATCGCCAAGGTCGTCAAGGTCATCAAGTCGGGCGAACTGACCAAAGCCGTCAAGCTGACGGGCGTCGGTGCGACTGCGGGTGCCAAGGCTGCGATCGAGGCCGCTGGCGGCTCGCTGGCCTGAAATTCTGATTGAAGGTGATTGAGTAGTGGCCACCAGCGGACCGCAAATCGCGAAAACCGGCAAGTACGGCGACCTGCGTCGCCGGCTGGTGTTTCTGCTGCTCGCGCTGGTCGTGTACCGGATTGGCGCGCACATCCCCGTGCCCGGCATCAACCCGGACCAGTTGCGCCAATTGTTCAGTGGACAGCAGGGCGGCATCCTGAACCTGTTCAACATGTTCTCCGGCGGGGCGTTGTCGCGCTTCACGGTGTTCGCGCTGGGCATCATGCCGTACATCTCGGCGTCGATCATCATGCAATTGATGACCTACGTCGTGCCGACCTTCGAGCAGATGAAGAAGGAAGGCCAGACCGGGCAGCGCAAGATCACGCAGTACACCCGTTATGGCACGTTGGCGCTGGCGTTGTTCCAGTCGTTCGGCATTGCCGTCGCGCTGGAGGCATCGCAGGGTCTGGTGATTGCGCCCGGTTGGGGCTTTCGCATGACGGCGGTGATCAGCTTGACGGCCGGCACCATGTTCCTGATGTGGCTGGGTGAGCAGATCACCGAGCGCGGTCTGGGCAACGGCATCTCGATCCTGATCTTCGCCGGTATTGCGGCGGGTTTGCCGAGCGCTGTGGGTGGCTTGCTTGAATTGGTGCGCACCGGTGCGATGAGCATCATCGTGGCCCTGTTCATCGTGGCGCTGGTGTGCGTGGTGACATATTTCGTGGTCTTCGTGGAGCGCGGCCAGCGCAAGATCCTGGTGAACTACGCACGTCGCCAGGTCGGCAACAAGGTGTATGGCGGACAGTCGTCGCACCTGCCGCTGAAGCTGAACATGGCCGGCGTAATCCCGCCCATCTTCGCGTCGTCGATCATTCTGTTGCCGGCCACCGTGGTGGGCTGGTTCAGTGCTGGTGACTCGATGCGTTGGCTGAAAGACATCGCGGCGACATTGACGCCGGGTCAACCGATCTACGTCATGCTGTACGCGGCGGCCATCATCTTCTTCTGCTTTTTCTATACCGGCTTGGTGTTCAACAGCCGTGAAACGGCGGACAACCTGAAGAAGAGCGGCGCGTTCATTCCGGGCATTCGTCCGGGCGATCAGACGGCACGCTACATCGACAAGATCCTGATGCGGTTGACGCTGGCAGGCGCTATCTACATCACCGCAGTGTGCTTGTTTCCCGAGTTCCTGATCCTGCGCTACAACGTGCCGTTTTACTTTGGTGGTACGTCGCTGCTGATCCTGGTGGTCGTCACCATGGACTTCATGGCGCAGGTGCAGAACTACATGATGAGCCAGCAGTATGAATCGCTGCTCAAGAAGGCGAATTTCAAGACGTCCCTGTGAGGGGCGGCGAAGTCGAATCGATGACGAGTCTGTGGGCCATGCCTGCGCACGAAAGAGTTTTAGGAGAATGAAATGAGAGTTTCAGCTTCGGTCAAGAAGATCTGCCGCAACTGCAAGATCATCCGTCGCAAGGGCGTGGTGCGCGTGATCTGCACCGATCCGCGTCACAAGCAGCGCCAGGGTTGATCCTGGTCGCCCGCTACAGAGTTCATAGGACAAGAAGACCATGGCACGTATTGCTGGTATCAACATTCCGCCGCACAAGCACGCCGAAATCGGCCTGACGGCGATCTTCGGCATCGGTCGTTCGCGCGCGCGCAAGATCTGCGAAGCCTGCGGCATTCCCTACGACAAGAAGATCAAGGACTTGACGGACGGCGATCAGGAGAAAATCCGTGACGCCATCGCCCAGTTCATCATCGAAGGCGACCTGCGCCGCGAAACCACGATGAACATCAAGCGCCTGATGGACATCGGCTGCTACCGCGGTTTCCGTCATCGCCGTGGCCTGCCGATGCGCGGCCAGCGCACCCGCACCAACGCCCGCACCCGCAAGGGCCCGCGCAAGGCGGCGCAGTCGCTGAAGAAATAAGCAAGGATAAAGGTTCACCATGGCCAAGTCTCCCGCCAGCAACGCCGCGCAACGCGTGCGCAAGAAAGTCCGCAAGAACATTTCGGACGGCATCGCGCACGTGCACGCGTCGTTCAACAACACCATCATCACCATCACCGACCGCCAAGGCAACGCACTGTCGTGGGCCTCGTCGGGTGGCCAAGGCTTCAAGGGTTCGCGCAAGTCGACGCCGTTCGCCGCCCAGGTGGCCTCTGAAGTCGCCGGCCGCGCGGCCATTGATCAGGGCATCAAGAACCTGGACGTCGAGATCAAGGGCCCAGGCCCCGGTCGTGAATCGTCCGTGCGTGCTTTGGCTGCCCTGGGCATCCGCATCACCTCGATTTCCGACGTGACGCCGGTGCCGCACAACGGCTGCCGTCCCCAGAAGCGCCGCCGGATTTAACAACGGCGGAGTGAACAAGGCGTTGCTGCGCACGCCTTGTTTTTCTGTCGGGGTTCCGTTTTTTGGTTTAAGCCCACCGCCGTCCCGCATGCGAGCGACGGCTCCCCCGGCAACAGGCCGGGGCAGATCAACCCAAGGAAAGACACGTGGCACGTTACCTCGGCCCCAAGGCCAAACTCTCCCGCCGTGAAGGCACCGACCTGTTCCTGAAGAGTGCGCGCCGCTCGATCAGCGACAAGGCCAAGTTCGACTCCAAGCCCGGTCAGCACGGCCGCACCTCGGGTCAGCGCACGTCCGACTACGGCCTGCAATTGCGCGAGAAGCAGAAGGTCAAGCGCATGTACGGCGTGCTCGAGAAGCAGTTCCGCCGCTACTTTGCCGAAGCCGACCGCCGCCGTGGCAACACCGGCGCCAACCTGCTGTCGCTGCTCGAATCGCGCCTGGACAACGTGGTCTACCGCATGGGCTTTGGCTCCACCCGCGCCGAAGCGCGCCAGCTGGTGTCGCACAAAGCCGTCACGGTGAACGGCCAGCCGGTCAACATCCCGTCGTACATGGTCAAGACCGGTGACGTGGTGGCCGTGCGCGAGAAGTCCAAGCAGCAGACCCGCGTGCAGGAAGCCCTGCAACTGGCCGGCCAGGTCGGTTTCCCCGCCTGGGTCGAGGTCAATGTCGACAAGGCCGAAGGCACGTTCAAGAAGGTGCCGGACCGCGATGAATTCGGTGCCGACATCAACGAATCGCTGATCGTCGAACTTTACTCGCGCTGATCCTTGGCGCTCCAGCGCGCACCATTTGTTCCGACCCGCCGTCTGTGGCGGGTTTGGCGCTTCACCAGCCTTACCGGTGTAACGAGCCGGGGGTATTGAGAGGAAGTCTAGGAAATATGCAAACCCAACTGCTGAAACCCAAAGCGATCAACGTCGAGCCCAAGGGCCCCAACAAGGCCGAGGTCACGCTCGAGCCGTTCGAGCGCGGCTATGGCCACACCCTGGGCAACGCGCTGCGCCGCGTGTTGCTGTCGTCCATGATCGGCTACGCGCCGACCGAGGTGACGATTGCCGGCGTGCTGCACGAGTACTCGTCCATCGACGGCGTGCAGGAAGACGTGGTCAACATCCTGCTGAACCTGAAGGGCGTGGTCTTCAAGCTGCACAACCGCGATGAAGTCACGCTGAGTCTGCGCAAGGATGGCGAAGGCGTGGTCACCGCGGCCGACATCCAGACCCCGCACGACGTCGAGATCATCAACCCCGAGCACGTCATTGCCACGCTGTCGCAAGGCGGCAAGCTCGACATGCAGATCAAGGTCGAGAAGGGCCACGGCTACGTGCCCGGCACGCTGCGCCGTTACGCCGACGAGCCGACCAAGTCGATCGGCCGCATCGTGCTGGACGCATCCTTCTCGCCCGTCAAGCGCGTGAGCTACGCGGTCGAAAACGCCCGCGTCGAGCAGCGCACCGACCTCGACAAGCTGGTGATGGAGATCGAGACCAACGGCGCCATCAACGCCGAAGACGCCGTGCGTGCTTCTGCCAAGATTCTGGTAGAGCAGCTGGCCGTGTTCGCTCAGCTTGAGGGCAGCGTCGAAGAAGTGTTCGGTGCGCAGGCCGCCCAGCGTGGCGGAGCCGCCAGCTTCGACCCGATCCTGCTGCGTCCGGTGGACGAGCTGGAGCTGACGGTGCGTTCGGCCAACTGCCTGAAGGCCGAGAACATCTACTACATCGGCGACCTGATCCAGCGCACCGAAAACGAGTTGCTGAAGACGCCCAACCTGGGCCGCAAGTCGCTCAACGAGATCAAGGAAGTGCTGGCTTCGCGCGGGCTGACGCTCGGCATGAAGCTCGAGAACTGGCCGCCGTCCGGCCTGGATAAGCGCTGATTTGAAGCGAAATCGGGCGCCAGCGCTTGTCTGACAAGCGCGAGCAGCTATTGATTTTGAAGTGTTCGCCCTCTTGAAGGGCATCGTGCAAGGGCCGTACCTGATCCGGCGGCCCTGTTAATAAAGAAACCTGAAAGGAAAAGCACCATGCGTCACGGCAACGGCCTTCGCAAACTCAACCGCACCAGCGCGCACCGCCAGGCGATGCTGCGCAACATGATGAACTCGCTGATCGAGCACGAGGCCATCAAGACCACCGTGCCCAAGGCCAAGGAATTGCGCCGCGTGGTCGAGCCCATGATCACCCTCGCCAAGGTCGACAGCGTGGCCAACCGCCGCCTGGCCTTTGCCCGCCTGCGCGACGACGCCAGCGTGGCCAAGCTGTTCACCAACCTCGGCCCGCGCTACAACAGCCGTCCCGGCGGCTACACGCGCATTCTGAAGATGGGTTTCCGCGTTGGCGACAACGCGCCCATGGCCTTCGTCGAACTGGTGGATCGTCCTGAAGTGAGCGACGAGCAAGCGGGCGAATAATAGGTTATAATTTCAGGCTTACCGCGCGATGGAGCAGTCTGGTAGCTCGTTGGGCTCATAACCCAAAGGTCGGAGGTTCAAATCCTTCTCGCGCAACCAAATCCCTGAATCAAGCCCGCCTTCATGGCGGGCTTTTTCATGGGCGCGTCGTGGGGCTGCGGTTCAAGAAAAAATGGCCGCTGGCGCTTGCCCAGCCTGCGCGAGCAGCTTTCGATTCAATAGCGCCTGCAAGACTACCAGGCGTTGGTGCCTGCGCCGCTGCGGCGCAGGATGAAGTCGCTTTCGGCCGGCGCCGGCTGGCCTTCGCGTGCCAGCGGCTGCCACTTGCCGCGGATCTCGGCGCCGCAGGCGCTGGGCACCAGCCGACCGCTCCAGAAGGCGAACAGCGTCTTGCCGTCGCGCGATTCGTCCAGATTGAACTCGCCGTCTTCCACGTCGCCCGACGCCAGCGAGCGTTTGCCGTCGTAGCTGAATTCGCCGCGCAGGCTGGCGTTGAATTCGGGGTGCTGGCGCAAGGTCAGCTGACCGCGCAGGCCGGGCTGCACCAGCACCACGTCCCAGCTGCCGTACAACTGCGCTGCGTGCAGCTTGCTGACGTCCGGGCAATCCAGCGAAGGCGCTGTCGTTGCGTCGGCCGTCTGGACGTTCTTAGAGTCAAATTGGCTGCTGGCGCAGGCAGATAAAGCGGCAGCGGCTATTAAAAATAGAGTGACTCGAAAACGCATCAAGATTCGCTCTCCAAGCATCTAGGTGTTTGGCGCCGTCGCTGCGGGCGCCGCGCGCTGTGCAAATTCGGCGCGCAGGGCGCGCAGCTTTTCACGTGGATCTTCGCGCGCGGTGCTCTTATCCAACGCCATTTCGGCGATGAAGCGGCTCGGCAGCGCGGCCACGGTCTCGCGCCCCTTTTTGCGCCGGCGCGTCCAGCTCACCGCCAAAGTCTGGCGCGCGCGGGTGATGCCGACATACATCAGCCGCCGTTCTTCCTCGATGCGCGCGGCCTGCGCGGCGGCGCCGGCGTCTTCGTCGGGCCGAAACGGCAGCATGCCCTCGATCACGCCGGCCAGCACCACGTGCGGCCATTCGAGGCCCTTGGCGGCATGCAGGGTGGAGAGGGTGACGACGTTCGGGTCCTGCTCGCGTTCGTTCAGCGTCGAGATGAGCGAAATGGTTTGCGCCACTTCCAGCAGCGTCTTGCGCTCCTGCGACAGCGTGACGCCCGCCACGTCCTCGATTTGCCCGCCGCAGCGCCCGGCCATCCAGTCGCAGAACTCCAGCACGTTGGTCCAGCGCGCGGCGGCCTGGCCCTCGCTGTCGCTGCTGTCGTACAAGTGCTTTTCGTAGCCGATGGCCTTCAGCCAGTCGGTGAGGAAGACGCGTGCCGCCTCGTGCCCCACGGTGTGCTGCGCGCGGTGGCGCTGGTCGTTCAACTCGCGCCCGAACTCGTGCAGGCTGCCGACGGCGCGCGCGGGCAGGGCGGCGCTTAAGCTGTGCGAGAACAGCGCGCCAAACAGCGACAGGCGTGACTTGGACGCGAACTCGCCCAGCGTGGCCAGCGTCTGGTGGCCGATGCCGCGCTTGGGCGTGGTCACGGCGCGCAGAAAGGCGGGGTCGTCGTCCTCGTTGATCCACAGGCGCAGCCAGGCGCACAAGTCCTTGATTTCGGCGCGGTCGAAAAAGCTCTGGCCGCCCGACACCTTGTACGGAATCTGCACGCGCCGCAGCGCCTGCTCGAACACGCGCGCCTGGTGGTTGGCGCGGTAGAGGATGGCGAAGTCGCGCCACTCCTTGTGCGGCGAGGTCTGGCGCAGCGACTGGATACGGGCCACGGCGCGCTCGGCCTCGTGCGCCTCGTGGTCGCAATCGACCACGCGCACCGGCTCACCCTCGCCCAGTTCGGAAAACAGGCGCTTGGGAAACAGCTTGGGGTTCGGCCCGATCACGTTGTTGGCCGCGCGCAGGATGGCCGAGGTCGAGCGGTAGTTCTGCTCCAGCTTGATCACCTTCAGCGCGGGAAAGTCCTGCGGCAGGCGCTTCAGGTTGTCCAGCGTGGCGCCGCGCCAGCCGTAGATGCTCTGGTCGTCGTCGCCCACGGCGGTGAAGCTGCCGCGCGCGCCCACCAGCAGCTTCATCAGCTCGTACTGCGTGGCGTTGGTGTCCTGGTATTCGTCGACCAGTACATGGGCCAGCCGCGCTTGCCACTTCTGCGTGACCTGCTCATGTTTTTGAAGCAGACGCAGCGGCAGGCCGATCAGGTCGTCGAAGTCGACCGCCTGGTAGGCGGCCAGGCGCTCTTCGTAGCGCGCCATCAGCTGCGCGGTCTGGCGCTCGCCTTCGCCCGCCGCCTGCGCCAGCGCGGCGGCGGCGTCCAGGCCGGCGTTCTTCCAGCGGCTGATGGCCCATTGCCACTGGCGCGCGGTGGCGGCGTCGGTGGTGGCGCCGCAGTCCTTGATGAGGCCGAGCACGTCGTCGCTGTCGAGGATGCTGAATTGCGGCTTCAAGCCCAGCGCCGCCCCGTCTTCGCGCAGCAGGCGCACGCCCAAGGCGTGAAAGGTGCAGATCAGCACCTCGCCGGCCGGCTTGCCCACAAGTTCGCGCGCGCGCTCGCGCATTTCGGCGGCGGCCTTGTTGGTGAAGGTGATGGCGGCAATGCGCTGGCCCTCAACGCCGGTCTGGATCAGGCGCGCGATCTTGTGCGTGATGACGCGCGTCTTGCCCGAGCCCGCGCCGGCCAGCACCAGGCACGGTCCGCGCAAGTGATTGACCGCGTCTTGTTGCGCCAGGTTCAGGGATGCGGTCATGAAAAAGCCGGCCAGATCGCGGCGGCGCGGGGGAGCAGTGAAACGGAGGAAGCTGGCGATGATACCCGCCGACCTGCGGCCGACACCCTGTTCGAGTGTGCCGGAAATGTTGCAAACGCAGGGACTAACGTGCGGTTGTCACTGTTCTGACACCTGCGGCGCACCCTAACGGGGCGTCATGTCCTCTAATGGATACACGCCGTCCGCAGGTGCGCGGCGACCGACCGGGGAGCAAGACATGATCAAGCAATGGATGAAGTGCGCGGCCTTGAGCGTCGCGTTGGCCGTGGCCAGCCCGCTGGCCCTCGCGCAGGGTTCGAAAGCCTTTGAGCCGACCACGCAACTCGCAGGCCAGACCCTGCAACTCAACGGCCAGGGCGTGCGCTACCGCGCGATCATCCCGGTGTATGAAATGGCGCTGTATACGCCGAAGAAGGTGACCACGCCTGAACAACTGCTCGGCCTGCCGGGTCCCAAGCGCGTCAGCTTCGTCGCGCTGCGGGATGTGCCGGGCGACCAGCTGGGCATTGCGCTGGTGCGCGGCATGAGCGAAAACGCCGACCCAGGGCACAAGGCGCAGATTGCCGGCTTCATGGACAAGCTCGGCCGCATCTTCAGCACCGAGAAGAAGATCGCCGCCGGCCAGGCCTTCGCACTGGAGCATGTACCCGGCAAGGGCACCGTGTTCCTGATCAACGGCGTGCAAAAGGGCGAGACCGTCACCGATGCCGGCTTCATCGAAGCCGTGCTGCGCATCTGGGTCGGCCCCAAGCCGGCCGACAGCCAGCTGAAGAGTTCTCTGCTGGGCGCGCCGCCCAAGAAGGTCGACACCAATAACCTGGGCTGAGCGGCGCTCCGCACGCAGCGCGCTCCGGGCGCGCCAAGCCGGAGGCTGGCCCGCCAGAGCGGCGATGCAGCGGGCAATTTTGTTACCCTCGCCGCTCCATGCAAGCCCTGACCGGCATTCTTGCCGTCACCTTTCCGTTTTTCGCCCTGGTGCTGTGCGGCTATGTGGCTGCGCGCACGCGGCTGCTGCCGCTCGACGCCGTGCCGGGGCTGAACATGTTCGTGCTGTACTTTGCGCTGCCGTGCATGCTGTACCGGTTTGGCAGCGCGACGCCGGCGGCGCAGCTGTTCAATCCCGTCATCGCGCTGCTGTGGCTGCTGGCGGCGGCGCTCATCGTGGCCGCCACCGCCGGCTGGGCGCGCCGACAGGGCGGCTCGTGGCCTGATGCCGCCATGGGCGCGCTGGTGGCGGCTTTCCCAAATTCGGGCTTCATGGGCGTGCCGCTGATCCTGGCGCTGCTGGGCGCGGGTGCCGTCGGCCCGGTGATGGCGACGCTGCTGGTCGACCTGGTGGTGACGACGTCGCTGTGCATCGGCCTGTCGCAATGGGGCGCGGCGGGCGAACACGGGCCGGCCAAGGCGGTCGGCCGGGCGCTGCAAGGCGTGCTGCGCAACCCCATGCCGTGGTCGATTCTGCTGGGCGCGCTGGCCGGTGCGCTGGGTTTCGCGCTGTGGGCACCGCTCGGCAAGACGGTGCAGTTGCTGGCCGATGCAGCATCGCCCGTGGCACTGTTCACCATCGGCGCCGTGCTGGCGCGCTCGCAGATGCGGCCGGCGACCACGGCCGGCCAGGCGGCGCCGCGCGATGTCGGCGTGCTGGCCGTGACCAAGCTGTTGCTGCACCCGCTGCTGGTGTGGACGATGGGCACGCTGGCGGTGCGCGCGGGGGCTCTGGACACGTCTGCCCTGACACCGTTGGTGCTGGTGGCGGCGCTGCCGGCGGCCAGCAATGTGTCGCTGCTGGCCGAGCGCTTTGGCGCCGACAACGGTCGCGTGGCGCGGGTGATCCTGTGGTCGACGGCGCTGGCGTTCTTCAGCTTCTCGACGGCGGTGGCGCTGCTGGGGTGACAAACAAAAAAGCAGCGCCATTGCGGCGCTGCTTGGTCTTCGTCGCAACCGCGAACCGGCGCGACAAATGGCGCGATCAGTTGCGCGGCGCCGGCATCGTCATCGGCTGGTGCGACTGCATCATGCGATCCAGCTCCGACTGCGGCATGGTGGTCACGGTTTCCTTCACCAAGCCGCCGCCGATCACGCTGCCGGCCACTTGGCCTTCGCCGCGCACGCGCGCCTCGCAATCGGCCTTGTACATGGCGGGCAGATTGGCGCAGCGCTGCAGCGCGTTGGCCATCGCCTGGTCGGCGCTGACCGGGGCCAACTGGGCACCACGGGCGTTGCGCGATTCCATGCGCGCGGCGCTCTGGTCGAGGTTGGTCTGGGCCGGGCTCATCTGGGCCATGGCGGGCAGCGCCATGGCGCCGGACAGGGCAAGCAGGGTCAGCAGTTTTTTCATGGTCGATCCTTGTTCGTTGGCTTGATCGGGCCGTGACGTCGAAAGTCGTCGCGGCAGCACCAAATCAATGTAACAACCGGCCAGAGCGGCCCCTGTCGGACAAGACCGCAAGCGCATGCCACCAGGCCGCCTCCCACTGCGTCACATGGCCAGCGGATCGACGTCGATCGCCCAGCGCACGATGGCGCGGTGGGCCGGATCCGCGCGCAGGGCGTGCAACAGCGGCTGGCCCGCGGCCAGCACGCGCTGCAGCGCGCCGCGCGCCGGGCTTTCCAGCAGCATTTGCGCGCGCTCGATGCCGGCCACGCGCTGCACCGGCAGCGGCACGGCGGGGTACCAGCTGATGGGCGCCAGCGCATCGGCCAGCGCCGGGTCGGCCGCCAGGCGCTGTTGCGCCATTTGGGCAAAAGCGGCCAGAAAGCCCTGCGCCGCGTCCTGGCTGCGCGCGTCGGCCCGCAGAAGCGCCAGGTGGGTGAAGGGCGGCAGGCCGGCTTGGGCACGCTCGGCCAGTTGCGCGGCGGCAAAACCGGGGTAGTCGTGGGCTTTCAGCGCGGCAAACAGCGGGTGCTGCGCATGCTGCGTCTGCACCCACATCTCGCTGGCGGCGCTTTGGGCGGCGTCGCGCCCGGCGCGGCCGGCCGATTGCATGAGCAGCGCAAACAGCCGCTCCGGCGCCCGGAAGTCGCTGGAAAACAGCGCCGCATCCGGGTTGATGGCCGCCACCAGCGTGACGCGCCGAAAGTCGTGCCCCTTGGCGATCATCTGCGTGCCGACCAGCACGTCGACCGCGCCCGCGTGCACCTGCGCCAGGCTGGCCTCCAACTGCCCCTTGCCGCGCGTGGAATCGGCGTCGATGCGGGCGATGCGCGCCGGCGTGCCATCAGGCCGGCGTACCTCGGCCAGCAGCTCGCCCAGGCGCTCCTCGAGCTGCTCGGTGCCGCGCCCGAGCGTGCCGATGTCGAGGTTGCCGCAGTCCGGGCAGGCGCGCGGCACGCGCTGCGTGAAGCCGCAGTGGTGGCAGCGCAGCGTGCGGTCGATCTTGTGGAACACGCGGTAGGCGCTGCAATGCGGGCATTCGCTTTTCCAGCCGCAATCGGCGCAGTGCAGCACCGGTGCCCAGCCGCGCCGGTTGAGCAGCAGCAATGTCTGCTCGCCCCGCGCCACTCGCTCGCCAATGGCCGCCAGCAGCGGCGGCGCAATCAGCGTGCCCTTGGGCTGGCGCGACATGTCGACGCGGCGCACGCGCGGCAGGCCGGCCAGCGGATCGGCGCCCTCGGCGGTGCCGACGCGGCGCGGCATCGCCAACCGCTGGTAGCGGCCGGGGCCGTCTGGCGCCGGCGTGCTGGCGTGCCAGCTCTCCAGCGACGGCGTGGCCGAACCCAGGATGACCTTGGCGCCCGACAGCTTGCCGCGGTACAGCGCCAGGTCGCGCGCCGAATAGCGCGCGCCCTCTTGCTGCTTGTAGCTCGGGTCGTGCTCTTCATCGACCACGATCAGCTTGAGCCCGGGCAGCGAGGCCAGCACCGCCACCCGCGTGCCCAGCACGATGCGCGCGCGCCCGCTGTGCGCGGCCAGCCAGGCGGCCAGGCGCTGGGCGGGCGTCAGGCCGCTGTGCAGCGCCACCACCGCCGAATCACCCAAACCCGCCCCAAAGCGGGCGGCAAAACGCGCCAGCAGCTGTGGCGTCAGGTTGATCTCGGGCACCAGCACCAGCACCTGGGCGTCGGGCTCGGCCGCCAGCACGCGGGCGGCGGCGCGCATGTAGACCTCGGTCTTGCCGCTGCCGGTGGTGCCGAACAGCAGGAAAGGGCCCGCTTCCTGCTCAATTCGGGCCACAGCCCTTGCCTGGTCTGCGGTAAGCGCTTCATTTTCAATAGCGACGGCGGCCGCGTCGGGGGCCGCGTCGCGCTGCCGCTTGAGGCGGCGCGCCATCTGCGTGCCGCTCAAGGTGCGCAACTGCGGCGGCAGCGCGGCCAGCGCCACCTCGCCCAGCGCGCGCTGGTAATAGCGCGCCGTGAAGGCGATCAGCTGGCGCCAGTCGTCGCCCAGCGGCGCCAGCCCGTCGAAACTGCCGGCGATGGGCCGCACCTGCGCGGCCAGCGCCGCTTCGGGCGCCGCCGCCTCGCCCCAGACCACGCCCAGCACCTCGCGCGCGCCCAGCGGCACGCGCACGATGCTGCCGGGCGGCAGCGGCGCCTCGGCGCGGTAGGTGAGCGGCTCACCCAGCCCGCTGTGGGCCGGGGTGGGCACGGCGACGGCGAGCCAGTGCGTCGTCACGCCCAAGATCCACTTGCACTTTCGACCCTAAGTGCTTGTTTTGAAAGTCGAACGCCGGTCATGCCCAGTTTCTGTGGATAACTTTGTTGAAAATTCGGCCCCGTGCGCCCGGACGCCTTGAAATACAAGGCTTTCGTTGCGCTGCCCGTCAAAACGGCAAAAGTTAATGTTCAATCAAATCAACAACTTAGGGTTGCTGCGCGTTCTATAGCAGAACGGTGACAAGGCCCTGCATCACTGGCGACTGATGCAACCGATTTGTGCATAAGTCAAGGCCCCGCATGCGGTATCCGGGCCTAAAAAACACGCCATTTTCTTGACGCGCGCCGCCGTGGGGTGTAGGCCCGCGCCTACACCCGCGGCCCACGCCGCCGCTGGGTCTTCAAGCGGTGCGCAACTGGCGCGAATGCGCATGCACCTCGTCCACCAGGTGCGCCACGTGCTCGGGCGGCGTGAACTGGCTGATGCCATGCCCCAGGTTGAAGATGTGCGTGCTGCCGGGCGCGGCGGCGTAGGTGTGCGGGCGGCCAAAGCTGTCCAGCACGCGGCGCACCTCGGCGCGAATGGCATCGGGCGGGGCAAACAGCACGTTGGGGTCGATGTTGCCCTGCAGCGCCTTGGGGGCCAGCGATTTCAGGTCATTCTGGCCGCTGGCGCTTGTCTGGATTGCGCGGGCAGCTATGAAATCGGGAGTGTTTTGCTGCGCGGCGTCGATCACGGTGCGGCGCGCGGCGCCCAGGTTCATGGTCCAGTCCAGGCCCAGCACGTCGCAATCGAGCGCCGTCATCTCCGGCAGCCACAGCCCGCCGCCCTTGGTGAAGACGATGCGCGGCACCACCGCGCCATCGGCCCCCGTGCGCTTGAGTTGCCCCAGCACGCGGCGTGTGTAGGCCAGGCTGAAGTCCTGAAACGCGCCATCGGCCAGCACGCCGCCCCAGCTGTCGAACACCATCACGGCCTGCGCGCCGGCGTCGATCTGGGCGTTCAGGTACTGCGCCACGGCGTCGGCGTTGACGGCCAGCACGCGGTGCATCAAATCGGGCCGCGCGTACATCAGCGTCTTGACGTGGCGGTAATCCTGCGAGCCGCCGCCCTCGACCATGTAGCAGGCCAGCGTCCACGGGCTGCCGGAAAAGCCGATCAGCGGCACGCGGCCGTTCAGCGCGCGGCGGATCGAAGTGACGGCGTCGAACACGTAGCGCAGCCGGTTCATGTCGGGCACGGCCAGTTCGGCCACCGCCGCTTCATCGCGCACCACTTTTTCGAACTTCGGGCCTTCGCCCTGCTGAAACGACAGGCCCAGGCCCATCGCATCGGGCACGGTGAGGATGTCGCTGAACAAAATCGCCGCATCCAGCGGGTAGCGCGCCAGCGGTTGCAGCGTCACCTCGGTCGCGTAATCGACGTTGGTGGCCAGCCCCATGAAGCTGCCGGCCTGGGCGCGCGTGGCGCAGTATTCGGGCAGGTAGCGCCCGGCCTGGCGCATCAGCCACACGGGCGTGTGCGGTGTGGCCTGGCCCAGGCAGGCGCGCAGGAAAGTGTCGTTTTGGAGCGGGGCGAAAGTCATGGGGCGATTGTCTCAGTGTTGTCGTGGGGCGCCGAAAACCGAAGACCGGACGCGAAGGACGCAAAGGATTCGCGAAGGACGCGAAAGAACAGCCAAAAAAGCTGCTCGAGGTGGGCTTCAAATCAAATCGGCCGCCAGCGCTTGTCAATCCAGCGCAAGCAGCTATCAAAAACAGAGTAACTGAATTCAGCGCCGCGCCGCCCAGCGCTCCAGCAGCGCGAAGGCGCCCTGCGTCAGCAGCGCCAGCGCGGCCGAGGGCACGGCGCCGGCCAGCAGCATGGCGCCGTCGTTCAGCGCCAGGCCTTGGGCGATGCGCTCGCCATAGCCGCCGGCGCCGATGAAGGCGGCAATCGTCGCCGTGCCCACCGTCAGCACGGCGGCGGTCTTCAGGCCGGCCAGCAGCACCGGCGCCGCCAGCGGCAGATCGACCAGCCGAAAACACTGCGCGCGCGTCATGCCCAGCGCCAGGCCGGCATCCTTCAGCGCGCGCGGCACCTGCTCCAGCCCGGTGGCGGTGTTGCGCACGATGGGCAGCAGCGCGTAGAGCGTCAGCGCGACGATGGCGGGCACGGTACCGATGCGGCCCAAGAGCGGAATCAGCGCCGCCAGCAGCGCGAGCGAAGGGATGGTCTGCATCAGCCCGACCACCGCCATCACCGGCCCGCTGATCGGCCGCCACGCCGCCGCCAGCGCGCCCAGCGGCACGCCGATCAGCGTGGCCAGCGCCAGCGACACGGCCACCAGCAGCAGGTGCTGGCGCGTCAGGCGGCCCAGGTCGTCGGCCGTGAGGCGCTGCCAGAAGCTCGAATGCGCGCTTGGGGTGGCGACCGTGCCGGCATCGCCAGACAGAAAGCCGGCCGCAATCTGCGCGAAGGAGCGGCCTTGCAATTCGGCCTCGGCGTTCATGGCGATCATGCGCGCGGTGTCGATGCGGCCTTGCAGCCCGGCGATGCGCTGCCACGCCAGCGGCGCGCGTTGCGGCAAATCGGCGCGGTACAGCAGCACGGCGTCGTAGCGCGGAAAGTAGTGCGCGTCGTCCTGCAGCGTGTGCAGCTTCAGCTCGGCAATGCGCGCGTCGGTGGTGTAGATGTCGGTGACGTCGATGCGCGCGGTGGCCAACGCGGCGTACGACAGGCCGTGGTCGATGGCGCTCGGGCGCTGCGGCAGGCCGTAGCGCGCGGCCAGCCCGGGCCAGCCGTCGGCGCGGCCCAAAAATTCTTGCGACAGCGCGACCCGCAGATCGGGCTGCGCGCGCAGGTCGGAGATGCGGCGCAGCCCGCGCTGGCCCGCCAGCGCCTCGGTGGTGGCCAGCGCGTAGCTGTTGGAAAAACCCAGCGGCACACCGTGCGCCAGCCCCAGTCGCGCCAGCTCGCGCGCGATGGTCTCGGGCGCGCTGCCGGCGGGCAGCTTGAGGATTTCCTGCTCGATGGTGCCCAGGTATTCGGGGTAAATGTCGATCGAGCCGGCCTTGAGCGCCTCCAGCACCACCGCCGTGTTGCCCAGGCCCGGCCGGTGTTCGGCGCGCACGCCGGTGGTGCGCGCCGTTTGCGCGACGATCTCGCCCAGGATATAGCTTTCGGTAAAGCGCTTGGAGCCGACCACCACGCGCTCGTCGGCCTGCGCAACCACCATGCCGCAGGCCAGGAACATCAAAAACAGGAGCGCCTTGCGCACGCCAGGCAAGCGCTGGCGGCCTGTTTGACTTGAAATAGCGAAGATCAACGCAGCCAGCGGTTCTCGATGCCGGCGTATTCGCCGCTGGCGCGCGCCAGGTGCAGCCACTGGTCGACAAACTGCTTCATCACCGTGTCGCCGCGCGGCAGCAAAAAGGCGATTTCGCCGTATTGCAGCGGCTTGTCGGGATTGACGGCGCACAGGCCGGGCTTCTGGCGCTGCATCACCAGCGCCTCGGCCGCCTCGGTGACGAAGATGTCCTGCCGGCCGGCCAGGATTTCGTCAAAGATGGTCAGGTTCTCGGTGTGGATCGTCAGCTTGGCCTGCTTGTAGCTTGATTTGGCAAAACGCTCGTTGCTGCCGCCCGGGTTGGCAATGGCGCGCGTGCTGGGCTGGTCGATGGCCGCCAGCGTCTGGAACTTGGGCACGTCGGCGCAGCGCACCACCGGCGTCTTGCCGTTGACCATGTAGGGTGTGCTGAAGAAGGCGCGCTTTTGCCGATCGGTGGTTACCGAGATGCCGCCGATGCCGATGTCGCACGCGCCGCCGGTGAAGTCGTCCATCAGCTTGGCCCAGCTGGTCTTGACGTAGTCGACCTTCACGTTCGGCCCCATCGCCTTGGCGAGCGACTGGGCGAGATCGACGTCGATGCCTTCGTACTGGCCGC
>JAGOVZ010000127.1 GCA_018060485.1 Ottowia sp.
CACGGCAACGCGCCCTACCTGACGCCGGCCTTCTTCGCCGCCATGGCGCAACACATGGCCGAAGACTGGGTGCTGTTCATCGCCGAGCGCGACGGGCAGTCGATTGCTTCCAGTTTGATAGCTGTTGGCGCTTGCCCATCAAGCGCTGGCAGCCCAAAAGGCTTGAACCCAGTGGCCTACGGCCGCTATTGGGGGGCGCTGGAGCGGGTCGATTGCCTGCACTTCGAGGCCTGCTACTACCAGCCCATCGACTGGTGCATTCAGCACGGCGTGGCGCGTTTCGAGGGCGGCGCGCAGGGCGAGCACAAGATGGCGCGCGCCCTGATGCCGGTGGCCACGGCCAGCAGCCACTGGCTGGCGCACCCGGCGTTTGCCGACGCGGTGGAGCGTTTTCTGGCGCGCGAGTCCGAGGGAATCGAGGGCTATCTGGCGCACCTGGACGAGCGCTCGCCGTTCAGGCACTGAGCGCAGATGGCGGCTCAAGCGGCCGCGGCGCCGGCGCATGTTTTATAACTGCGCCAGAACGCCTCAGGAAACCGCGACGATGGAAATCGAACTCAACGGCTACTACACGATGATTCTGGCCACCCTGGTGCTGCTGCTGGGGCGCTGGCTGGTGGTCAAGATCAGGTTCCTGTCGGACTTCAACATCCCCGAGCCGGTGGCCGGCGGCCTGCTGGCCGGCATCGTGGTGTTTGCGCTCAACGCGTTGTTCGGGCTGACCTTCAAGTTCCAGGGCCAGTTGCAGACGGCGTTCATGCTGATGTTCTTCTCGTCCATTGGCCTTTCCGCCGACTTCTCGCGCCTGCGCGCGGGCGGCAAGCCGCTGGTGATCTTTTTGTTCGTGGTGGCGGCCTTCATCATGGTGCAGAACCTGGTGGGCGTGGGCATGGCGGCGGCGCTGGGCCTGCAGCCGCTGATCGGCCTGGTCACCGGCTCGATCACGCTGACCGGCGGCCACGGCACGGCCGGCGCCTGGGGGCCGGTGCTGGAGAGCCGCTACGGCATCTCGGGCGCCACCACGCTGGGCATTGCCACCGCCACCTTCGGCCTGGTGGCCGGCGGGCTGATTGGCGGCCCGGTGGCCAAGTACCTGATCAGGAAGCTCGACCGCCACAAGCTGCCCCAGCCGACGCGCCAGACCAAGGTGGAAGCCGTGGCGGCATCGCAGTCGCTCTACAGCACGCGCCACACCGAGGGCGACACCGCGCCCGACAACGCCATGTTCGACAAGCCGGACGAGATCCGGCTCATCACCGCCTCGTCCACCATCGAGACGCTGGCGCTGTTTGCCGGCTGCATGGCCTTTGCCGGCGTCATGACCACGGTGGCCAAGGGCACGGTGTTCGAGTTGCCCACCTTCGTCTGGGCGCTGGGCGGCGGCGTGATCATCCGCAACGTGCTCACGCACTTCTTCAAGTTCGACATGTTCGACCGCGCCATTGACGTATTCGGCAACGCCTCGCTGTCGCTGTTTCTGGCCATGGCGCTGCTGTCGCTGCGGCTGTGGGAGCTGACCTCGCTGGCGCTGCCGGTGATGGTGATCCTGTTCGCGCAGGTCGGCGTGATGATGCTGTACGCCGCCTTCGTGACCTTCAAGGTGATGGGCAGCGACTACGACTCGGCCGTGCTGGCCGCCGGGCACTGCGGCTTCGGCATGGGCGCCACGCCGACGGCAATTGCCAACATGCAGGCCATCACCGACCGCTACGGGCCGTCGTACAAGGCGTTCTTGATCGTGCCGATGGTGGGCGCGTTCTTTGTCGACCTGGTCAACGCGGCGATCCTGCAGATGTTCACGCAGCTGCCGTTTTTGCAATAGCGAACGGGCGCGGCGATACAGCCAGAACCACAAACAATCCAACCCCGTTCGTCCTGAGCCTGTCGAAGGACCTGGTGCAAGAGACCAAGGCTTCGACAAGCTCAGCCCGAACGGGTGTGGGGTCGTTGGACTGTTTGTGCGTCCTGCCATAAAAAACCCGCCGCGCTGGCAGCGCGGCGGGTTTTTTGCTTTTCCTCAATGTCGCAGGACGACCTACTCGCGGTCGCGCCGCGGCGCGCGCATGCCGTGGCGCACGCGGGCACGCCGGCCTTCGCGGTACACCACCTGCGTCGGCATCAGGTCGTAATACGGATCGATCTCGGGCCCGCAATTGTTGTCGGCAATGCCGAACACCATGCTGGCACCGCGGCCGTACTTGTAGGGCACGGTCTGGTGCAGCTGATAGCGCATGTCGACCGGCGGCGTCGAGGTTTCGGACAGGATTTGCCCGCGCGGCCCCATGACGGTGTAACAGGCAGCCTGCGCGCCGGCGGCCAGCGTCAGGGCGCAAACAAGGGTGGCGGTCTTTTTCATGGCGCTATTTTGCAGTTTCTTACAGATACGGGCCAGTCTGCCGCGCTGGCGGCGCTTGTCAAGCGGACGGCGCCGACAAGCGTGGCTGGGGCGGGCACAAACCCACCTTGTGTCGCCTGATATCCACGCAGGGCCCCAAGCACTTGTGGGTGCGGGCTTGCCCGCGATGCGGGCGTGGGCATGAGCGATACGGCCCATCGCGGGCAAGCCCGCTCCCACAACACAAACAGCGCACACCTCACGCCACGGGGCTGTCGAAGCGCCGATCCAGCTCGCGCGCGATCTCGGCTTCCAGCGCCTGCCGATCGCTGCCGCCCGCACCGCGCCGGCCTTCGCCGCGCTCCCAGTCGGGGTGGCCGCGCGCGGCGCCGAGCGCGCTGACCACCGGGCGCAGGCCGTCCTCGTCGATGCGCTCATCCTGCAGGCGCAGCTTGTCTTGCGCGGCGTGGCCGCGCTGCTCCAGCGCGCGCGCCAGGTCGAGCAGGTGATCGGCCAGCAACAGGAGCACCGGGTCTTCCACCGTCAGCTCCTGCACGCCGTTCAGGCGGTTCTCCAGCTTGCGCCACAGCGGGCGCCAGCCGCCGGACGCGGCGCCGCCAATCGTGGCGCCGAGCGTCGTGGCGGCGCCGAGCGACAGGCCTGCCATCGCCACGTCGGCCACGGCGCCGAGGCCGGCGCCGATCATGGCGCCCATTCCGAGGCGCTTGCCGGCTTCCTTGAGCAGCTCGGGATTGAACAAATCGTCTTCCCAGCGGCCGCCCAGTTGCGGCAGATCGGCCAGTTCGGCGTCGCCAGCGCGAAAGGCGAACACGGCCAGCAAATCGTCGACCGCGCGCCGCGCGTGGCGCCGCACATCGTCCTGAAAGCTGCGCACAAAAGCCTTCTGGCGCAATTCGTCGGCAAACTCGTCGGCCGGCAGCGCGCGGCGCAGGGCGGCGACGTCGATCAGGCCGCTGGCGATGACGCGGCAGGCCGCCAGGCGCCGCTCGCGCGCCTGTAGCGCCAGCGCATCGACGATGGCATTCAACTGCTGGCGGCGCGCGGGCAATAACGTGGCCAGGTCACTGTAGAGCTGGCGCTCGGAGCCGTTGAAGGGCGCCACCACATCGAATTCAACCCGCGCGTGCAGGCCGCTCTCCAGCAGCGCCTGGTGCCAGTCGTCCAGCCGCGTGCCCACGTAGCGCACGAAGTTCAGCACCGGCATGATGGGCTTGGCGCACCAGCTCAAAATCTCCAGCTCGGCGCGGTATTTGGGCAGCACCGGCTCGCGCGTGTCGATGACGATCATGGCGGCGTCGGCGCCTTCGATCAGCGCGCGCAACACCTTGGCTTCTTGCTCGAAGCTGCGGCTGGCCTCGGGCCCGCGCAGGAAGGCGCGCACGCGCTCGGGGCGCGAATCGGCGGGCAGCGTGCTCAGGTAGTCGAGCAGCGCGACCGAATCTTCCAGTCCCGGCGTGTCGATGAAGCGCACGGCGACCTGCCCGTCCAGCCGCAGGTCGATGGTTTCGGCGTGCCGCGTGGTGCCGGGGCGGTCGGAGATTTCGCCAAAGTCAACGTTGCGCGTCAGCGTGCGCAAGAGCGAGGTCTTGCCGGCGTTGGTGTGGCCGACGATGGCGATGCGAAGCGGGTCAATCATGGCGATTCGCTATCCAATCAGTAGCTGCTTGCGCTGATTCAGCAAGCGCTAGCGCCTCAAAACCTTCTGAAACCATCCAGTCGCGCCAGCGCCGCGCGCCGCCCTCGTTCCCGTTCAGCAGCAGCGCGGTGCGGCCGGCTTCGCGCATCGCCTCGCGCACGAAGCGGGCGGTGCCACGATCCGGGCTGGAGGCAGCGTGCACCACCAGCAGCAGCGATTCGGGGCGTGCTTGGGCGAGCTGTGCCAGCACGGCCTGGCGTTCGTTGGCGCTGCCGGCGATGCGCTGGGGCGGCTCGGTGCTTTCGGGCAAATCGGGCAGCGGCCAGGGCACCTCGGGCGGCAGTTCGAAGCCGATCACCGCCAGCGAACCCGGCGCGCCGGGCGGCAGGCTGGATCGCTTGGGCGCGGCCCTGAAGGGCGCGGGGCGCTCGGGGTCGATGACTTCGGGCGGCGGCTCCAGTGCGTCGAGGCGCTGCACCAGGCGCAGCACGTAAGGGTCGGCCATGTCGACCTGCCCTTGCAGCCGCCGCGTGCCGGCGCGCCAGCGCCACAAACACAGCGCCGCCAGCAGGGCGCGCGGCAGCAGCCCGTAGACCACCACGCAGCCCATCAGCCACCACGCCCATTCGCGCTGATTGGCCGACACCGCGGCGTTGCCCACGCGCTGCACGGCGGCGGCGTCGGGCACGGCAAAGCCCAGCAGCGCGGGCAGCGCGCCGGTGATCTGCACGAAGCGCTGGAAAAAATCGGCGCTCAAGATCGTCGTCTCCCACGTCAGCGTGTAGGCGTGAAAGGCAAAGCCAAACGCCAGCACGGCCAGCGTGATGACAAACGCCAGCGTCCAGATGCCGTGGCTGATGGCCCCCGTGAGCCAGCCCAGCAGGCGCTGGCGCTGCAGCACGGCGGTGAAGGAATGCAGCAGCACCGGCGCGTGCGGGCCGCGTTCGAAAGGAAGGCGCGCGGTGAGCCACAGCGCCGCGCGCCCCAGCGGCGGCGCCCAGCGTCCGTGCGACAGCGCCAGCGCGACAAACCAGATCAACAGCATCACCGCGTGCAGCCCCAGCAAGCTGACAAACGCCGCCACGGCGTTGATGCTGCGCCCCTCGCCCAGCACGGCGCGCGCCAGGCCGAGGCCGGTGAAGGCCATCAGCAGCGCCAGCGCCGCCACGGCCAGCCAGCCCATCTGGCGCCAGCGCGCCCATTCATGCGGCAAGTCCAGCCGCTGGCCCAGCAGCCAGGCGCGCTCTTGCACCTGCGCGGCGCGCGTCGGTTGGGTGGCAAAGGCCTGGCGCAGCGCCGGCTGGTCGTCGAGCGGGCCATCGGCTTCGATGCGCTGCACGGCATCCAGCATCAGCGCGGTGGCCAGGGGGCTGCGTGGGGTGTCGGGGTTCGAAGGCGTCATGGCGGCTAGCGCGGGATTATCGGGCGACCCTGCGAGCGGCTTCCATGGAGCGGTTCGTGATTCACGGCGCGCCGTCGGCCCTCACCCCTGCCCTCTCCCAGGGGGAGAGGGGGTGTCATTAAACAGGCACGCGCCAACCGGTTACCCTCGCCGCCATGTCTTTGGATTCCGCTGCGCCTGCCACGTGGTGGGCGCGGCTTGGCCAGCGCCCCGCGCTGCTGCTGATCCTCACCACGCTGATCTGGGGCAGCAACGCCGTGGCCGCGCGGCTGGCGGTGGGCCAGGTGTCGCCGATGATGCTGACCACCGCGCGCTGGAGCATCGCCTGCGTCGCGCTTTGGGTGGTGGCGCGCCGCCAGGTGGCGGCGCACTGGTCGGCGCTGCGGCCGCGCTGGGCCTACTTTGCCGTCATGGGCTCGTGCGGCTTCACCGCCTTCAACGCCCTCTTCTACACCGCCGCGCACCACACCACCGCCGTGAACCTGGCGCTGATCCAGGGCGTGATTCCGGTGCTGGTGCTGCTGGGCGGCGTGTTGTTTCTGCGCCTGCGCGTGACGCCGCTGCAGATGCTGGGCGTGGCGGTCACGCTGGCCGGCGTGGCGGTGGTGGCCGCGCGCGGGCAGTGGCAGGCGCTGGCGGCGCTGGACTTCAACGTGGGCGACGTGGCCATCATGCTGGCGTCGCTGCTGTACGCCGGCTACACGCTGGGCCTGCGCAGCCGGCCGGCCGTGCCGCCGCTGGTGTTTTTTGCCGCCGTGGCGGCGGTGGCGGCGCTGGTGTCGCTGCCGCTGCTGGCGTGGGAAGCGTGGGCCGGGCGCTTTTTCTGGCCCACGCCGCTGGGTTGGCTGCTGCTGCTGTACGTGGGGCTGATGCCTTCGTTCGTGTCGCAGATCATGTTCATCCGCGGCGTGGAACTGATCGGCCCGGCGCGCGCCAGCGTGTTTTTGAACCTGAACCCCGTGTTCGGGCCGGCGCTGGCGGTGCTGCTGCTGGGCGAGCCGCTCAAGCCCTACCACCTGCTGGCGCTGGCGATGGTGCTGGGCGGCATCTGGATCGCCGAGCGCCTGGGCGCCCGACCTTCGCTACAAAACAAATAGCTTCTCGCGCTTGTTGGACGGGCGCTGGAGGCCTTTTTGGCTTATTTTTTATAGGCGGCGATGCCGTCCATGATTTCCTTGCGGGCGGCGTCAGGCCCTTCCCAGCCCAGCACCTTGACCCACTTGCCCGGTTCCAGATCCTTGTAGTGCTCGAAGAAGTGGGCGATGGTCTTGAGGCGGATCGGGCTCAGGTCTTCCGGCTTTTCCCAGTTGTAGAGCGACAAAATCTTGGGGATCGGCACCGCCAGCACCTTGCCGTCTTCGCCCGCCTCGTCCTGCATCTTCAGGATGCCGATCGGGCGGCAGGTGACCACCACGCCGGGAATCAGCGGCACCGGCGTGATGACCAGCACATCGACCGGATCGCCGTCGCCCGACAGCGTCTTGGGCACGTAGCCGTAGTTGGTGGGGTAATGCATCGCCGTGCTCATGAAGCGGTCGACGAAGATGGCGCTGGTTTCCTTGTCGACCTCGTACTTGATCGGGTCGGCGTTCATCGGGATTTCGATGACGACGTTGAACTCGTCGGGCGCCTTGTTGCCGGGGGTGACGTTGTCGAGGGACATGCGCTGTCTTTCTTGTTGATGTGGGTTAAGAGGAGTCAGGATTAACCCTGATTTTACTTTCGCGCCCCTTTCGGGCCGGGATTTGTCACGTTTTCGGGCTAAATTCGCACGGTTGGCCAATCGACGCCCCGAGCGAGGGAGCGAGGAAGCAACGCAGCGAGGGCGCCGGCTGTGTTGTCCCATTCAGGCCAACCAGCCAGCCCCTCACACGCGCAACCGCTTGAGTGAGGAGCAATCAATGACAGGCAATTCGGCGCTGATTCTGGCGCTCGTCTGCGGGCTGATCGCCGTGGTGTACGGCTTCTGGGCCCGCGGCTGGATTCTTTCGCAGGACGCGGGCAACGCCCGCATGCAGGAAAT
>JAGOVZ010000128.1 GCA_018060485.1 Ottowia sp.
GCGCAGACCAGGGCGCCGAGCAGCGGCTTCCAGCTCAGGCGGATGGCGGCCAGCAGCCAGCCTTCGCGCTCGACGCGCACCACGGTGCGGGCGGCGGTGTAGGCAAAGGCCAGTTCCACGGCGGCGGCGAGCAGCGCCTCGGAGCCGAAGTACAGCAGCAGCAACCAACCAGCGCCGAACAGCGCGGCCAGCACGGCGCCAAACACCGCCAGCACCGGGATGATGACGATGGCGCCTTCGTCCGCCGCGCCCAGGCCGTCGAGCGCGCCCGAGGCGGCATCGCCCAGCAGCGAGCCGCCCGCGTCGCCCACCGCGTCCAGCGGGGCGTCGAAACCGCCGTCGGCCCCGCCGCCGCCGAAGTCTCCGCCGCCGCCGCTGTGCAGGCCGCCGTCCTGCGGAGCGCCGCTGCCGTCGGGCCACGACACGTCGATGCCCGGGTCGTCGATGCTGCGTTCTTCCTCGCGCACCAGCATGCCGGCCCAAATGCGCAGCAGCAGCAAGTAGCACAGGTAGCCCACGCCCAGCGTCACCGCGTAGCGCAGCGCCAGCGAATCGACGCCCGCGTGCCGCTGCAAAGCCGCCGCGCCCCACATCACGCCCAGCGTGATGAGCCCCATCAGCCAGCCGTGCAGCCACAGCGTGTGGCGGCGGCGCAGGTGGCGCACGAGGGCGTCTTCCTCAACCCGAATGCTTCGAAAATTGGAGCGCCTTGCGCTGGTTCGACGTGCGCTGGAGGCCGATTTATTGGGAGTTTCGTGGTTCATGACGAGCCGTCGGCCCTTACCCCCGGCCTCTCCCAGAGGGCGAGGCGGTTTCTTGGGAAAGCACACGTGGCGCCATGATCATGAAATAGGCCAAGGGCCGTCGCCTTCAATCTCCAACCACCACCGGCACCCGCTGCGCCAGCGCGCACATCAGCTCGTAACCCACGGTACCAGCGGGTTGCGCCACCTCGTCGATGGGCAGCCGCGTGCCGTGCGGGCCTTCGCCCCACAGCGTGACCACGCTGCCCATCTGCGCGCCCGGCACGGGCGTGAGGTCGACCACGATCATGTCCATGCTGACGCGGCCCAGCGTGCGGGTGCGCACGCCGTCGACCAGCACCGGCGTGCCGGTGGGCGCGTGGCGCGGGTAGCCGTCGGCATAGCCGCAGGCGACGACGCCGATGCGCATCGGGGCGTCGGCGGTGAATATCGAGCCATATCCGATGCTGGCGCCCGCGGGGATTGCGCTGACAGCTATCAATTTTGATTCCAGCGTCATGGTCGGGCGCAGGCCCCAGTGCGCCGCGTCGTGCTGCGGATAGTCGGGCGACGAGCCGTACGCCGCGATGCCCGGGCGCACCCAGTCGCCGCGCACGTCCGGTTGCTGACCATGCCGCAGCGTGGCGGCGCTGTTGCACACGCTGCGCTCGCCGGGCAGGCCGTCGGTGGCGCGCTGAAAGACCGCCATTTGCGCGGCAATGCCCTTGTCGCCATCGGCGTCGCTGAAGTGGGTCATGAGCGAAATCTCGTCCACCTGCGGCAGCGCGGCCAGGCGCGCGTAGGCGGCGCGAAAGCGCTCGGGCGTGAAACCGAGCCGGTTCATGCCGCTGTTCATCTTGAGGAACACGCGGTGCGGCTGGTGCGTCTTGTGCGTGGCCAGCCAGTCGATCTGCGCGTCGTCGTGCACGGCGTGCCACAGGTTCAGGCGTGAGCAGATTTCAAGATCGCGCGGTTCGAACACGCCTTCGAGCAGCAGGATCGGCCCGCGCCAGCCGAGATCGCGCACGCGCTGCGCCTCGCCCAAGTCCAGCAGCGCAAAGCCGTCGGCGCCGCGCAGGCCTTCATAAGCGCGCTCAATGCCGTGGCCGTAGGCGTTGGCCTTGACGATGGCCCACACCCGCGCGCCCGGCGCAGCAGCGCGCACGCGCTCCAGGTTGTGGCGCAGCGCGGCGGTGTGGATGGTGGCTTGAATGGGGCGGGGCATGGATGGCGGGCTGTAAAACCAAGGGCGAATGTCACGGATTCTGGCACCGCCGACCCCCGGCAAACCCTCCACAAGCGCTCCACCCCTGCGTGCTATAACCGCCGCACTTCACACAAGGCTTGTTCCTTTTGTATCTGTATTTCCGTCATCTGCCGCACGCGCCGCGCTGCCCGCATCACCCGGAATCCCGCAACGCTTCAGGCCGCCCGAACAGTCGGAGAAGCGCTCGCGCGTCGAGTCAGCCGCCGCATCTTCAGCGGCTGCGCAGCAAGCCGCCCGTCCATGCGATGGCCGCGGAGCAGGCCATGCCGGGGCTGCCGCGGAACGGGCTTGGCCCGGCCGCTGGCGGCGTCCCCCTGGGGGGAAGCCGCGCAGCGGCTCAGGGGGGGGCATGAAACGCGGCTTCTACACCATCATGGCCGCGCAGTTCTTCAGCTCGCTGGCGGACAACGCGCTGTTCGTGGCGGCGGTGGAATTGCTGCGCGCGGGCGGCGGCGGCGAATGGCAGCGCGCGGCGCTGGTGCCGATGTTCGCGCTGTTCTACGTCATCCTGGCGCCGTGGGTGGGCGCGTTTGCCGATTCGCGGCCCAAGGGCTGGGTCATGTTCATCAGCAACGCGATCAAGATGGTCGGCTGCCTGGCCATGCTGTTTGGCGGCCATCCGCTGCTGGCCTACGCCATCGTGGGGCTGGGCGCGGCGGCGTATTCGCCGGCCAAGTACGGCATCCTGACCGAGCTGCTGCCGCCCTCGCAACTGGTCAAGGCCAACGGCTGGATCGAGGGGCTGACGATTGCCTCCATCATCCTGGGCGTGCTGCTGGGCGGGCAACTGGTCGGGCCGCGCCTGTCTGAATATCTGCTGGCCATCGACCTGCCGGGCATCGACACCGCCATCGACACCGCGCCCGAGGCCGCCATCGCCACCATGATCGCGGTGTACGGCATCGCGGCGGCGATCAACCTGCGCATTCCGCGCACCGGCGTCGAGATGCGCCCGCTGCCGCGCAACCTGCTGGCGCTGCTGCCGGATTTTTGGCGCTGCAACACGCGGCTGTGGCGCGACCGGCTGGGGCAGATTTCGCTCGCCACCACCACGCTGTTCTGGGGCGTGTCGGGCAACATGCGCTACATCGTGCTGGCGTGGGCAGCGGCGGCGCTGCACTACAGCACCACGCAGGCGGCCAGCCTGGTGGGCGTGGTGGCCTTGGGCACAGCGGTGGGTGCGGTGGTGGCCTCGATGCGCGTGCGGCTGGACCGCGCCACGCAGGTCATGCCGCTGGGCATTCTGATGGGCGCGCTGCTGGTCGCCATGGTGTACGTCGACCACCTGTGGGTCGCGGTGCCTTTCCTGGTGTTCATGGGCGCCCTGGGCGGCTACATCGTGGTGCCGATGAACGCGCTGCTGCAGCACCGCGGCCACAACCTGATGGGCGCCGGCCGTTCCATCGCGGTTCAGAACTTCAACGAGCAGGCCTGCATCCTGGCGCTGGGCGCGCTGTACAGCGGCGCCACCGCTGGCGGGCTGTCGGCCTTTGGCGCCATCGCGCTGCTGGGCAGCGTGGTGATGGCCGTCATGCTGATCATCCAGCTGTGGCACCGCCACAACCTGCGCCACCACACGGCGCAGGTGGAGCATTTGCTGGAAGTGGCCCGAAAAGACCATTGATCCCCGGAATTGGGCTCCCCCTGAGTCGGCCTGCGGCCGCCTTCCCCCGGAGGGGGACAGCGCTGGCGGCCGGGCCAAGCCCGCTCCGCGGCGCTCCGGCGTGGCCTGCTCCGCGGCCGTTTGAAAGGGCTTGCTGCGCAGCCCTGAGCCTATATTCCGGATCGGCACGCTCTATGGACGTTGCATATTTCATGACACGGCGAGCGTTTGGCAAAGAAACCCCCTCTCCCTCTGGGAGAGGGCGGGGGTGAGGGCCGACGGGGTGTCGTGAACGACGAAGCTCTCAAATGGGCGTTCCTAACTTGAGGCCAGCGCCTCCGACTTCCTGAATTCATGACAACCCTTTCATCCCATACCGGCACGCTGCCCGCGCTGGCGCTGGTCTACAACGCGCTGGTGTGGGGCTTGTCGTGGATCGCCTTCAAGGCGCTTCATGCGCAGGGGCTGCATCCGCTGTGGAGCACGGCCATCGTCTACGCCGGCGCGCTGGTGGGGCTGCTGGTGTGGCGGCCGGGCAGCGTGCGCGGGCTGATCGCGCACCCGCATTTGCTGGCGCTGGCGGCGGCGTCGGGGCTGACCAATGTGGGCTTCAACTGGGCGGTGACGCTGGGCGACGTGGTGCGGGTCACGCTGCTGTTCTACCTGATGCCGCTGTGGTCGATTGGCCTCGCCTGGTGGCTGCTGCGCGAGCGGCCGACCGGCGCCGCGCTGGGGCGGCTGGCGCTGGCGTTCACCGGCCTGGTGCTGGTGCTGCAGCGGCCGGGCATGGCCTGGCCGTGGCCGAGCGGCGCGGCCGACTGGCTGGCGTTGATGGGCGGCTTCTGCTTTGCCCTCACCAACGCGCTGCTGCGCCGCTGGCGCGACACGCCGCAGGAAGCGCGCGTGCTGGCCATGTTTGGCGGCGGGCTGGCGATGGGCGGCGGGCTGGCGCTGCTGGGGCTGGCCGGGGCCGCGCCGGCGGCGCTGTCACCCTCGGCCTGGGTTTGGGCACTGGGGCTGACGCTGGCTTTTCTGTCCGGCAACCTGGCGCTGCAATACGGCGCCGCGCGGCTACCGGCGCAGGTGACGGCGCTGATCATGCTGGCCGAGGTGGTGTTTGCCACCGGCTCGGCGGTGCTGCTGGGCGCGGCCGACCCGTCGCCGCGCACCTGGGCCGGCGGCGCGCTGATCGTGCTGGCGGCGCTGCTGTCGATCCGGCCGGTGCGCCGCCCGCGCGGGCCGGGCTAACGGCCTTTCGGGTGCAGCCCGCGGCGGGCGAAGAAGGCCAGCAGGCGCTCGCGCTCGATCGGCACCGTCATCCAGTTGCAGCCGATCAGGCGCGCGCGCAGGCGGTCGAACGCCGAGCCGCGTCGCGCCACCACCACCACGTGCGGCGGCTGGCCGGGCATGGGGCGCAACGCCACCAGCGCGCGTGCCAGCGGCATCAGCTCGTCGCCGAGCGACACCTGGTCGAGAAACACGAAGGGCAGCGGCTGGCGCTTGAAGGCGGCCAGCGCGGCGTCGGCGCCTTCCAGCAGGCACACGCGCACGCCGATGCGCCGCAGCCCGCGCGGCAGCGTGTGCGAGCGCTGGCCCAGCGCGCCGGCCACCACCAGCACGTCGGCGTCGAGGTCGCTGGTGAAGCCCTCGGCGTCGGCGGGCCGCGGTGACGCCACCGGCGCCAGCGGCGCGTGCTCGCTGGTGGTCCAGGTGGCGCGCGCCGACACGGCGGGCGCCGGCGCTGGCGCGGCGACGGGCGCCACGTCGCTGTGCGTCGCCGTGGCGCCAGCCGTCATCACCATCGACGCCGTGGTGGGCGCGAAGGCCGAGGAATCCTGCGGCGCCGCCGACGTGGCGTGCTCTGACGGCGGCGATCGGGTCGACGGCGACTGCGTCGGCGGGTGGGTGGTCGACGGGCTGAAGGTGAAGCCGAAGTCGGTCGGCTCGCTGCTGTGCAGGTGGCTCGGCCAGTCGAGCTGGCTCAGCACGTCGATCACCGCGTTCATCTCCAGCGGACGGCGCAGCACCGGCAGATCGGTCACCGCGTGGCCCGGCGGCTGGCCGACCAGCACGATCAGCGCCTGCGGGTTGTTGGCGCGCAGGGTCTCGACCACCGTCCGGTCGTCGCCATTGGCAATGATCAGGTGCGCATCTTCCTGCCGGCGCACTGGCACCAGTTGCTCTTCCTCCCGCGGGTCGAGCGCGACCAGCGATTCGAGCAGCGAGCGCTCGGAAGGATTGAGACCGATGAGGATGTAGGTGTGGCGCAAAACAGTCTGAGTCTGAAGGGGCTGGCGCGCTGGCAAAGGCGCGCCTTGAATTGGCTTGATTTTGGCCGCTGCGGCCGGCCCTGTCGACCGCGACGCCGCCTGTCTGCCGACACAGGCGCGGCAAGGGCCGATTGCTGCACCGCAGCGTTGCCCTCAGGCCGCGCAAGTGCGACTTTTGCACGGTGATTGAAGCGGATTTATCAGTGTTTCAAGGCCTCAGCGCACGTCCAGCAAGCGCAGACAGCTATCTATTTTGAAGCAATCAGTGCTTCGTCCAGCAGTTCCACCCAGTGCCGCACCGGCACCTCGGTGCCGGCCTGAAGATGCGTGATGCAGCCGATGTTGGCCGACAGCACGGCGGCCGGGCGCTCGCTGGCCGATTCGCCCAGCAGGTGGCCGAGCTTGCGCTCGCGCAGCTGCGTCGACAGCGCGGGTTGCAACACCGAATACGTGCCCGCCGAGCCGCAGCACAGGTGCGCCTCTTGCGCCGCCGGCCGCAGCGTGAAACCGAGCACGCCCAGGTAATGCTCCACCCCGCCGCGCAGCTTTTGCCCATGCTGCAGCGTGCAGGGCGCGTGCCAGGCCAGCGTGTCGACCGGCGGCCGCACGCGGCCTTGCAGCGCGCCCACCAGATCGGGCAGCAGCTCGCTCAAATCGCGCGCCAGCGCCGACACTTTTTCGGCCCGATCGGCGTAACGCGGCTCGTGGCGCAGCAGGTGGCCGTAGTCCTTGACCATGGCGCCGCAGCCCGAGGCGTTGATGACGATGGCTTCCACCCCGCCATGTTCCACGCCGCGCTCGATGTGCGGCCACCACGCATCGATGTTGGCGCGCATCTGCGCCAGGCCGCCGGCGCTGTCGGCCAGGTGGAACTTCACCGCGCCGCAACAGCCCTGACCGCGCGCCAGCACGCATTCGATGCCGGCCGCATCCAGCACGCGCGCGGTGGCGGCGTTGATGCCCGGCGCCATGGCCGGTTGCACGCAGCCTTCCAGCAGCAGCACCTTGCGCGCGTGCGCGCGGCGCGGCCAGGCGCCTGCGGCGCGCCGCTCGGGCACCTTGGCTTTCAGCGCCGCCGGCAGAAAGCCGCGCACCGACTGGCCCAGGCGCATCGCGGGGCCGAACAGCGGCGAGGTCAGCCCGCACCGCAGCAGCCGGCGCGTGAGCGCTTCGGCCGGCGGGCGCGGCACCTTGGCGTCGACGATCTGGCGGCCGATGTCGACCAGGTGGCCATACTGCACGCCGCTCGGGCAGGTGGTTTCGCAGTTGCGGCAGGTCAGGCAACGGTCCAGGTGCAGTTGCGTGGCGCGCGTCGGCGTTTCGCCTTCCAGCACCTGTTTGATGAGGTAGATGCGGCCACGCGGGCCGTCGAGTTCGTCGCCCAGCAGTTGGTAGGTCGGGCAGGTAGCGGTGCAAAAGCCGCAGTGCACGCACTTGCGCAGGATGGCTTCGGCCTCGCGGCCGGCGTCGGTGCCTGCAAATTCGGGAGCGAGGGTGGTCTGCATCAGAACTCGTCGTACAGGCGCCC
>JAGOVZ010000129.1 GCA_018060485.1 Ottowia sp.
CGCCGCCGGCTGCGCCGCCGCTCGAACAAATCGCGCCGCCAGCCTGGATCGCGCCGCTGCCGCACGCCGGCAGCGCGGTGGCGTTGGCCGACTGGTGGCGTGCGGCGGGCGATGCCACGCTGACCGAATTGATCGACGCCGCGCTGCAAGACAATCCGAGCCTCGCCGCCGCCGAGGCGCGCGTGGCGCAGGCGCGCGCGCAGGTGGGCAGCCAGCGCGCGGGGCTGCTGCCGCAGGTGGGCGCCGCCGCCAGCGCCAGTCGCGGCAACGCGGGCGGCGTGGGCAGCACGCCGCCGGGCGTCGATCCGCCGGTGGCCACCACGCTGCAAGCCGGCGTGCAGGCGAGTTGGGAGATCGATCTGTTCGGCCGCCAACGCGCGCTCGTCAACGCAGCCAGCGCGCGCGCCGAGGGTGCCCAGGCGCTGGCGCACCTGGCGCGCGTGGCGCTGGTGGGCGACGTGGCCAGCACGTACCACGGCCTGCGCCTGTGCCAGGCGCTGCTCGACACTGCCCGGCAGGACGTTGCCTCGCGCTTCGAGACCGCACGGCTGGCGCGCATCAGCCGCGACGCCGGCTTCACCGCGCCGGCCACCGCGGCTCTCGCCGACGCCAGCGCCGCCGACGGCCGCGCGCGCACCACGCAGCAGCAGGCGGCGTGCGACGTGCAGCGCAAGGCGCTGGTCGCGCTGACCGGCCTGCCCGAGCCGGACATTGAACAAAAAATGGCCGTGGCTCAGGTGCAGCAAGCGCCAGCAGCTCTTTTTTCAATAGCGTCACTGCCCGCCGACACCCTGCGCCAGCGCCCCGACGTGTGGGCCGCCGAGCGCGAGGTGCTGGCCGCACGGGCCGAGATCGTCTCCGCCGACGCCGCGCGCTGGCCGGGCTTGAGCCTGGGCGGCAACATCGGCGCGCTGCAGTTGCGCGCTGGCGGCGCCACGCGCGACTTTTCGACCTGGCAATTCGGGCCGCTGCAGCTCAGCCTGCCGATCTTCGACGGCGGCCGCATTGCAGCCGGCCAGGCCGCCGCGCGGGCGCGCTACGACGAGGCGGTCGCCAACTTCCAGGGCCAGGTGCGCCAGGCCGTGCAAGAGGTGGAGACGGCCCTCACGCAAGGCGCCGCCGCCCGCGCGCGCGAGGCCGACGCCCGCGCCGCCGTGGCCGGCTACCGCCAGCAGTTTGCCGCCACCGAGGCGCTGTACCGCCAGGGTATGGCCAACCTGCCGCAGCTTGAAGAAGCGCGCCGTAACCTGCTGGTGTCTGAAATCACGCTGGCGCAGTTGCTTAACGACCAGCAGGCCGCCGGCGTAGCGCTGTACCGCGCGGCGGGTGGCGGCTGGCAGGCACCGGCCGGGGGCGCGGCGCCATGAGCGGGCACCCCGCGCCAGATCGGCGTTGGCCGCCCATCGATCAATGCGCCAGCGATGCCTGGCGCCGGAAACCATTCATGAAGCCCAGTTCGTTTCTGCTCTTGCTCGCCGCCGCCCTGACGCTCGCCGCCTGCGGCAAGAAGGAAGGCGCGGCCAACGGCCCCCAAGCCGCCGCCAGCGCCCCGCGCCCCGCGCTCACCGTGACCGTGGCTCGCCCCGAGCGCCAGAACCTCACGCGCGAGATCACCGCCAACGGCAACATCGCCGCCTGGCAAGAAGCCAGCGTGGGTGCCGACGTGTCTGGCCTGCGGCTGGCCGACGTGCGCGTGAACGTGGGCGACGTGGTCAAGAAGGGCCAGGTGCTGGCCAATTTTGACGCCGCGCCGGTCCAGCAAGACCAGGCGCAGGCCCGCGCCAGCCTGGCCGAGGCCGAAGCCGCCTACGCCGACGCGCGCGGCAACGCCGAACGCGCACGCGCCGTGCAGTCGAGCGGCGCCCTGAGCCAGCAACAGATCAACCAGTACGTGACGGCCGAGAAAACCGCCCGCGCCCGCGTCGAGGCGGCGCGCGCGGTGGTCGGCAGCCAGGCGATTCGCGTGCGCAACACGCAGGTGCTGGCGCCCGATGCCGGCGTCATCTCGGCGCGCGCCGCCACCGTCGGCCAGGTGGTGGCGCCCGGCACCGAGCTGTTTCGCATGGTGCGCCAGGGCCGGCTCGAATGGCGCGGTGAGGTGATGGCAGAAGACCTGCCCGCCATCCACCCCGGCCAGTCGGTGCGCATCGACCTGCCCAGCGCGCCCGATGCCGATGGCCCCGTCGTCACCGGCACGGTGCGGCAACTGGCGCCCACCGTCGACCCCAAGACGCGCTTTGCCATCGTCTACGTCGATTTGCCGCGCGGCGGCGCGGCGCGCGCCGGCATGTTTGCGCGCGGGCGCATCGCCATCGGCCAGAGCGATGCGCTCACGGTGCCGCAAGACGCCATCGTCATGCGCGACGGTTTTGCCCACGTGCTGAAGCTGGGCGAGGGCGACCGCGTGCAACTGCTGCGCGTGCAGACCGGCCGGCTGGCCGATGGCCGCGTGGAAATCACGCAGGGGCTGGACGCCAACGCCCGCGTGGTGGTGCGCGGCGGCGCCTTCCTGAACGACGGCGATCTGGTGCAGGTGGTGGCCGATTCAGTGCCAAAAGTGCCGTCGACGCCCGCCAGTCCGGCGCAAGCAGCTAGCAAATAAGTAGCGAATCCACAAGGCGCCGCCCCATGAACTTCTCCGCCTGGTCGATCCGCAACCCGGTGCCGACGCTGATGCTGTTCCTGCTCCTCACGCTGGGGGGCCTGTTCAGCTTTCACCAGATGAAGGTGCAGAACTTTCCCGACATCGACATGCCGATGGTCAGCGTGGTGGCCGCGCTGCCGGGCGCCACGCCCGGGCAGCTGGAGAACGAGGTCGCGCGCAAGATCGAGAACAGCCTGGCCACGGTGCAGGGCGTCAAGCACATCAGCACCACCATCGTCGATGGCTCGGTGTCGATCATGGTCGAGTTCCGGCTCGAAAAAGATTTGCAGGAAGCGCTGGACGACGTGCGCTCGGCCGTCTCGCGCGTGCGGGGCGATTTGCCGAGCGACCTGCGCGAGCCCATCGTCGCCAAGCTCGACCTGGCGGCGCAGCCGATGCTGGCCTATGCGCTGTCGTCCAAGCGCATGGGCGATGCCGACCTGTCGTGGTTTGTCGATAACGACGTGTCCAAGCGGCTGCTGGCCATCCCCGGCGTGGGCGCGGTCAACCGCGTGGGCGGGGCGGATCGGCAGGTGCAGGTCGCTCTCGATCCGGCGCGCCTGCAAGGTCTGGGCATCACCGCGGCCGAGGTGTCGCGCCAGTTGCGCCAAGTGCAGATGGAAAGCGCCGGCGGCCGCGTCGATCTGGGTCCGGGCGAACAACCCGTGCGCACGCTCGCCACCGTGGGCACGGCCGATGAGCTGCGCGCGCTGCCGATTGCGCTGCCCGACGGCCGCAGCGTGCGGCTCGATCAGGTGGCCCGCGTGACCGACAGCGTGGCCGAGCCGCGCGCCGCCGCGCTGCTCAATGGCCAGAAGGTGGTCGGCTTTGAAGTGGCGCGCAGCCGCGGCGCCAGCGAAGTGCAGGTGGGCACGGCCGTGCGCGCCGCGCTGGCCGAACTGCGCGCTGCGCACCCCGACCTGACCTTTACCGAAGCGTTCGATTTCGTCACGCCGGTGGAAGAGGAATACCACGCCTCGCTCAAGATGCTGGGCGAAGGCGCGCTGCTGGCGGTGCTGGTGGTGTGGCTGTTCTTGCGCAACGGGCGCGCGACCCTTGTGTCGGCGGTGGCGCTGCCGATGTCGATCTTGCCGGCGCTGATCGGCATGTATTTTTTCGGCTTCTCGATCAACGTGGTGTCGCTGCTGGCGCTGTCGCTCGTCATCGGCATTCTGGTGGACGACGCCATCGTCGAGGTCGAGAACATCGTGCGCCACCTGCGCATGGGCAAGTCGCCGTACCAGGCGGCGATGGAGGCGGCCGACGAGATTGGCCTGGCGGTGATTGCCACCACCTTCACGCTGATTGCGGTGTTCTTGCCCACCGCCTTCATGAGCGGCGTGGTCGGCAAGTTCTTCAAGCAGTTCGGCTGGACGGCGTCGCTGGCGGTGTTTGCCTCGCTGGTGGTGGCGCGCATGCTGACGCCGATGATGGCGGCGTATTTGATGAAGCCGCTGGCGCAAGGCGGCGAAGACCCGCGCTGGCTGCGTGTGTACGGCCGCTGGGCGGCGTGGTGCGTGCGGCATCGCTTCATCACGCTGCTGGGCGCGCTGGCGTTTTTTGTCGGCTCGCTGGCGCTGGTGCCGCTGCTGCCCACCGCCTTCATCACGCCCGACGACAACTCGCAAACGCAGGTCTATCTGGAGCTGCCGCCCGGCGCGACGCTGCAGGAAACAGAGCAGACGGCCGAGTCGGCGCGGGCGCTGCTGCTCAAGAACCAATACATCAAGAGCGTGTACACCACCGTGGGCGGCGGCTCGGCCGGCGGCGATCCGTTTTCGGCCAGCAGTGCCGATGTGCGCAAGGCCACGCTCACCATTCAGCTGGCTGAGCGCGGTGATCGGCCGCGCAAGCAGATCGTCGAAGCCGAGTTGCGCCAGCTCATCAGCGGCTTGCCCGGCGTGCGCAGCAAGATCGGCCTGGGCGGCTCGGGCGAGAAGTACATCCTGGTGCTGCAAGGCGACGACCCGCACGCGCTGACGCAGGCCGCGCGCGCGGTCGAGAGCGATTTGCGCACGCTGCCGGGTCTCGGCAGCATCACCAGCACGGCCAGCCTGGTGCGGCCCGAGATTGCCGTCAAGCCCGACTTCGCGCGCGCCGCCGACCTGGGCGTGACCAGCAGCGCCATCGCCGACACGCTGCGCGTGGCCACGCTGGGCGACTACGACGCGCAACTGCCAAAGCTGAATCTGCCGCAGCGGCAGATCCCCATCGTCGTCAAGCTCGATGCCGATGCGCGCAAGGATCTGGGCGTGCTGTCGCGCCTGCACGTGCCGGGCAGCAAGGGGCCGGTGCCGTTGTCGCAGGTGGCGTCGGTCAGCCTGTCGGGCGGGCCGGCCGTCATCAACCGCTACGACCGCGCGCGCAACGTCAACCTGGAGGTCGAGCTTTCAGGCCAGCCGCTGGGCGACGTGGCGGCCAAGGCCAAGGAGTTGCCCGCCGTCAAGCAACTGCCGGCCGGCGTGCGCGTGGTCGAGGTGGGCGACGCCGAGGTGATGGGCGAGCTGTTCATGGGCTTTGCGCTGGCCATGCTGACGGGCATTTTGTGCATCTACCTGGTGCTGGTGCTGCTGTTCCACCACGTGCTGCACCCGGTCACGATTCTGGCGGCGCTGCCGCTGTCGCTGGGCGGCGCGTTTGTCGGGCTGCTGCTGGCGCATAAGTCGCTGTCGATGCCCTCGCTGATCGGTTTGATCATGCTGATGGGCGTGGCGACCAAGAACTCGATCTTGCTGGTCGAGTACGCCATCCTGGCGCGGCGCGAGCACGGGCTGAACCGCTTCGAGGCCCTGATGGATGCGTGCCACAAGCGCGCGCGCCCCATCATCATGACCACGCTCGCCATGGGCGCCGGCATGCTGCCCATTGCCATCGGCTGGGGCGGCTCCGACCCCAGCTTTCGCTCGCCGATGGCGGTGGCGGTGATTGGGGGGTTGATCACCTCCACTTTCTTGAGCCTGCTGGTAATTCCGGCGGTGTTTACCTATGTCGATGACTTCGCCGAATGGGTGAAACGGCGCTGGCACCGCGGTGGTCATGGCGCGCCGGCGTCGATGCCGCAGCAATCTTGACGAGCTGTTCGCTATTTTTTGAATAGCTGCTGGCGCTTGACAGACAAGCGCCAGCAGCCTATTTCATCCACAAATTACGCTGGCAGCGGCACCAGCGGGTTGCCGAACATGGGGTCGGCTTCCTTCGACGCCAGCGCCTTCGCCAGATCAATCCCCAACGCTTTCGCCACGCCCGCGCCGTAGGCCGGATCGGCCGCGTTGCAGTTGCGGATGTGGCGCAGCTTGATGAACTCGGGCGCGTCGCCCATGGCGCGGCCGGTGTTGCCGAACAGGGCTTCTTGCTGCTCCGGCTTCATCAGGCGGAACAGCTTGCCCGGTTGCTCGAAGTAGTTGGTGTCGTCCTGGTGCTGGTCCCAGAAGGCGGCGTCGCCGTGGATCTTGAGCGGCGGCTCCATGAACTCGGGCTGGCCTTGCCACTGGCCGTAGCTGTTGGGCTCGTAATGCGGCAGGCTGCCGTAGTTGCCGTCGACGCGTCCGGTGCCGTCGCGGTGGTTGCTGTGGACGGGGCAGCGTGCCTGGTTGACCGGAATCTGCTGATGGTTCACGCCCAGGCGATAGCGCTGCGCGTCGGCGTAGTTGAACAGGCGCGCCTGCAGCATCTTGTCGGGGCTGACGCTGATGCCGGGCACCAGGTTGCTGGGGGCGAAGGCGCTTTGCTCGACATCGGCAAAGAAGTTCTCGGGGTTCTTGTTCAGCTCGAACTCGCCGACTTCGATCAACGGGTAGTCGCCCTTGTACCAGACCTTGGTCAGGTCGAACGGGTGCAGGCGGTACTTCTCGGCTTCGACTTCGGGCATGACCTGCACGTACATCTTCCACTTGGGGAAGTCGCCCTTTTCGATGGCTTCGTACAGGTCTTTCTGGTGGCTCTCGCGATCCTTGCCGATCAGCTCGGCCGATTCGGCATCCGTCAGGTTCGCTATGCCCTGCTGCGTGCGGAAGTGCAGCTTGACCCAGAAGCGCTGGCCGTCCTTGTTCCAGAAGCTGTACGTATGAGAGCTGAAGCCGTGCATGTGGCGGTAGCTCTTGGGGATGCCGCGGTCGCTCATCACGATGGTGACCTGGTGCAGCGCTTCGGGCAGCAACGTCCAGTAGTCCCAGTTGTTGCGGGCTGAGCGCAGGTTGGTGCGCGGGTCGCGCTTCACGGCCTTGTTCAAATCGGGGAACTGGCGCGGGTCGCGGATGAAGAACACGGGCGTGTTGTTGCCCACCATGTCCCAGTTGCCTTCTTCGGTGTAGAACTTGAGCGCAAAGCCGCGGATGTCGCGCTCGGCATCGGCCGCGCCGCGCTCGCCGGCCACGGTGGTGAAGCGGGCGAACATCTCGGTCTTCTTGCCGACTTCGCTGAAGATCTTGGCGCGGGTGTATTGGGTGATGTCGTTCGTCACCGTGAAGGTGCCGAACGCGCCGGAGCCCTTGGCGTGCATGCGCCGCTCAGGAATCACCTCGCGCACGAAGTTGGCCAGCTTCTCGTTCAGCCACACGTCCTGCGCCAGCAGCGGGCCGCGCGGGCCGGCGGTGAGGCTGTTGCGGTTGGTGGGCACGGGGGCGCCGAAGTCGGTCGTGAGGTGGGTCACGGGGCACTTCTTGGTGTCGTCGTTCATCGGGGGCTCCTTCGGGGGTGGGTGGACACAAAAATCGCTGAGGCCGCAGGCGCCCCACGCGGCCATTTTAGGCGAGCC
>JAGOVZ010000130.1 GCA_018060485.1 Ottowia sp.
CCTAGCCGCAGCTGCCGACAAAACCGCACTGCGTGCAGTAGTCGCAGCCGTCCTTGCGGATCATGGCGTGCGCACCGCATTCGGGGCATTTCTTGCCGGCCATGACGCTGGTGGGCACCATCGCGGCCGGAGCAACTTGCGGCTCGACGGCGGGCAGTTCATCGGCGTCGAACAAGGAGGCCTGCGCGGCTTTCTGGCGGTTGGCGATCAGGTTCTCCACCGCGTAGCCGATGGCGGCGACTTCGCTGTCGTGCCAGCGCGGCACGTGGGTGCCGTCGGCTTTTTCGTAGGTGCCCAGGCGCACCGGGCCGCGGTCCCACGTGACCTTTTGCATGTCCGACAGCGCGCGGTCCAGAAAACCGCCACGCGCAGCCAGGCTCAGCATGCGCATGGTGGCGGTGATCCACTGCTGCGATTCGCCGCTCTGGCCGACCGGCATGAAGAACTCGATGGCGCGCTCGACCGTGCCCTTGCCATCGGCCGCCGGCACTGGCAAGAATGAGACGATGAGGTACAGGCGTTGCTGACCTTCGCTGGTCCAGTACTCGATCTTCTCGGTGACCGAAGGCAGGCCGCCGGCGGGGCGCTTTTCGATCACCGAGCGCATCGGGTCGTACGGCACGGCGGGCGCGGGCGCTGGCGCGTTCGAGGCGGGAGCCGCCGGCTCGTCTTTCTTGGCCGGCGTGGTCTCCAGTACCGCGCCCAGGATGCTGTTGGGGCGGTAGGTGGCCAGCCCCTTCAGGCCGGCCTGCCAGGCCTGTCGGTACAAGTCCTTGAAGCTGTCGTACGGATAGTCCTCGGGGATGTTGACCGTCTTGCTGATGCTGGTGTCGACGAAGGGTTGCACCGCTTCCATCATGGCGACGTGGTCCTGCGCGCTCATCTCCAGCGCGTTGACGAAGTAGTCGGGCAATTTGCCCGTATCGTCGCTTGATACCGTGCTATCAACCAGGGAGCGATACAACCGGAAGGCATGGTCTTCCACGGTGTAGCTGCTCTTGCTGCCGTCGGCCTCGCGCTTGTTTCGCTTGTAGCCCCAGCTGAACGCCGGCTCGATGCCGTTGCTCGCGTTGTCGGCAAAAGCCAGGCTGACGGTGCCGGTGGGCGCGATCGACAGCAGGTGGCTGTTGCGAATGCCGTGCTGGCGAATGTCGGCTTGGATGTCGGCCGGCAGGCGGCTGGCAAACGTGCCTTCGGCCAGGTAGCCGTCGGCCTTGAACTTGGGGAAGGCGCCTTTCTCTTTGGCCAGCTCGACCGACGCGCGATACGCCGCGTCGCGCATGCGGCGCGCAATTTCCGTCGCCATGGCGCGGCCGTCTTCGCGGTCGTAGCGCAGCTTGAGCATGGTCAAGGCATTGCCGAGGCCGGTGAAGCCGACGCCGATGCGGCGCTTGTCTGCGCTCTCGTTGCGCTGCTGCTCCAGCGGCCAGAAGGTGACGTCGAGCACATTGTCGAGCGCGCGCACTTGCGTGGCCACGACTTGCTCGAAAGCATCAAAGTCAAACGCCGCGTCGCCGCCCGCGCCAAACGGGTTCCGCACGAAGTTGGTCAGGATGATGGGGCCGAGATCGCAGCAGCCGTAGGGCGGAAGTGGCTGTTCGCCGCACGGGTTGGTCGCCTCGATCTTCTCGCAGTAGTTCAGGTTGTTGTCGCGCCCGATCTGGTCGAGGAACAAAATGCCCGGTTCGGCGAAGTCGTAGGTCGACTGCATGATGGTGTCCCACAACTCGCGCGCGGGCAGCTTGCGGTACACCCACAGGCCGTCGGCGCGCTGGTAGCCGCCGCCCTCCAGCACCTTCTGGCCCGGCTTGGCCTTGTGCACCAGTTCCCAGTCGGTGCCGTTGGCCACGGCCTGCATGAAGGCGTCGCTCACGCCGACCGAGACGTTGAAATTGTTCCACCGGCCCGGCGTGCGCTTGGCGGTGATGAACTCGGCCACATCGGGGTGATCGATGCGCAGCACGCCCATCTGCGCGCCACGCCTCGATCCGGCGCTCTCAACCGTGGAGCACGATTGGTCGAACACGTTCATGTAGCTGCACGGGCCGCTGGCGATGGAGTGCGTGCCCTTGACGAAGGCGCCCTTGGGCCGGATGCGCGAGAAGTCATAGCCCACGCCGCCGCCGCGACGCATGGTTTCGGCGGCTTCGCGCAGCGCTTCGTAGATGCCGGGGTAGCCCTCGTCGTCGACGCCCTGAATCGCGTCGCCCACGGGCTGCACAAAGCAGTTGATCAGCGTGGCCTGGATGTCGGTGCCCGCCGCGCTCATGATGCGGCCGGCACCGATGGCGCCCGCGTGCAGGTTGGTGAGGAACTTCTGTTCCCACTCGGCGCGCAGCTCGGGTTTTTCGACGCTGGCCAGGGCGCGCGCCACGCGGCCGTACAGCTGTTCGAGGCTGCTTTCGCCGGGTTTGAAGTACTTTTCGGCCAGCACGTCGCGGCTGATGGGCTGGACGTCGAACTGGTGCAGGCGGCCGGGCAGGGAATCTCTTTTCATGCGGTCACTCCGGGGTCGACGCTGCCGGGCTCAGGCACCCGGCAGCCAAGCCATCCATTCTTGCACCGCGCCACTCCGCCATCTGGAAAATTTCTGTGATAGATCATGTTGTTTGCTATCACATAGATAGCTGCTAGCGCTTGATGGATAAGCGCCAGAGGCCTATTTCTTGGTCCATCAAATCGTCGATTCGACCATCGGCGCTTCAAACCTCGCGCAAGTCCGTCGGCACCAGCGGCGCGGGGGCGGGTGGGGCCAGCGCGGCGGCGGTGAAGACCACGTCGGTCGACGAGTTGAGCGCCGTCTCGCACGAGTCCTGCACCACGCTGATGACAAAGCCGATGGCCACCACCTGCATGCCGACGTCGGTCGGCAGGCCGAGCAGGCTGGTTGCCATGGGAATCAGCAGCAGCGAGCCGCCGGCCACACCCGAGGCGCCGCAGGCCGCCAGCGTGGACACCACCGACAGCAGCAGTGCGGTGCCAAAGTCCACGCGCACCCCCAGCGTGTGCGCGGCCGCCAGGCTCATGACCGAAATGGTGATGGCCGCGCCCGCCATGTTGATGGTGGCGCCGAGGGGTATCGACACCGAATAAGTGTCCTCGTCCAGCTTTAGTCGCTCGCACAAGGCCAGGTTGACGGGGATGTTGGCGGCCGACGAACGGGTGAAGAACGCCGTCACGCCGCTCTCGCGCAGGCAGGTGAAGACCAGCGGGTACGGGTTGCGCCGCGTCTTCAGCCAGACGATGAGCGGGTTGAGCAGCAGCGCCACGGCGACCATGCAGCCCACGATCACCGCCAGCAGCCGCGTGTAGCCCAGCAGCGCGTCGAAGCCGCTGGTGGCCAGCGTGCCCGCCACCAGCCCGAAGATGCCCAGCGGCGCCAGCCGGATCACCCAGTGCACCACTTTCGAGAGCGCGTCGGCCCCGTCCAGCAGCACCTGCTGCGTGCTTTCGCGCGCATGGCGCAGCGCCACGCCCAGCGCCACGCCCCAGGCCAGCAGGCCGATGTAGTTGGCGTCGAGCAACGCCTTGACCGGGTTGGTCACGGCGGACAGCAGCAGGTTCTTCAACACCTCTCCGACGGCCTGCGGTGGCGCGCCGGCGGCGGCTGGCGCCGTCAAGGCCAGCGTGGTGGGCCACAGGAAGCTGGCGGCAACGCCGATCAGCGCCGCGCCCAGCGTGCCCAGCACGTAAAGCAGCAACACCGGCCGGATGCGCGTGTCGTGGCCGCGCTTGTGCGAGGCAATCGAGGCGGCCACCAGCACCAGCACCAGCACCGGCGCCACCGATTTCAGCGCCATCACGAACACGTCGCCCAGCAGCGCCACCGAGCGCGCCGCCGCTGGCCACACCAGCGCCAGCACGATGCCGAGCAGCATACCGGCGGCGATCTGCAGCACCAGGGGCACGCGGTGGATGCGTGTCCACAGCGTCGGTGCGGAAGGCTCAGGCGAAGTCATGCGGGGTTCCTCCAAAGTTCGAATACTCTGATATTGATAGCTGCTTGCGCACGCTGGACAAGCGCTGGCGGCCTGTTTTTCTTGAAGCCTTGAGCGCCAGCCGTCAGCATTCGGTGTATGCCACGGCCAGGCCGCCGCGCGAGGTTTCCTTGTACTTGTCGTGCATGTCGCGGCCGGTTTCGCGCAGCGTGTGGATGGCGGCATCCAGGCTCACCTTGTGCGTGCCGTCGCCCGCCAGCGCCAGCTGCGCGGCGTTGATGGCCTTCACGGCCGCCATGGCGTTGCGCTCGATGCACGGCACCTGCACCAGGCCGCCGATGGGGTCGCAGGTCAGGCCCAGGTTGTGTTCGAGCCCGATCTCGGCCGCGTTCTCGACCTGCGCCGGCGTGCCGCCCAGCACCTGCGTGAGGCCCGCCGCCGCCATGGCGCAGGCCGAGCCGACCTCGCCCTGGCAACCGACTTCGGCGCCGGAGATCGAGGCGTTCTGCTTGATAAGCACGCCAATCGCGGTCGCGGCCAGCAGGAAATCGACCACGTCGTCATCGCCCGCGCCGCGCTGAAAGTCCATGAAGAAATGCAGCACCGCCGGGATGATGCCGGCCGCACCATTGGTCGGCGCCGTCACCACGCGGCCGCCGGCGGCGTTCTCTTCGTTGACGGCCAGGGCGTACAGGTTGACCCAGTCCATGGCGGCAAAGGTCTGCGTGATCAGGTTGGGGCGGGCGTCGCGCGCGTTCAGCCGCGCGTGCATGGCGGGCGCGCGGCGCGGCACGTCCAGCCCGCCGGGCAGCAGGCCCTCGTACTTCAGGCCGCGCGCCACGCAAGCCTTCATGGCCTGCCAGATGCCGAGCAGCGCGGTGCGCGTGTCGGCATCGGGGCGCCAGGCGCGCTCGTTGCGCAGCACCAGATCGGCCACGCGCAGGCCGTGCTGCTGGCACAGCGCCAGCAACTGCTCGCCCGAGGTGTAGGGCAACTCGACCGGCGTGGACGCGCCCGCCCCGTCGCCGGCCGCGACCTGCGCCTCATCGACGATGAAGCCGCCACCGACGGAGTAGTAGGTGTTCTCCAGCAGCACCCCATCGTCGCCGTGCAGCGCCAGTCGCAGCGCGTTGGGGTGCCACGGCAGGTTGACGGGCAGCAGTTGCAGGTCTTGCGGCCAATTGAAGGGCACCACGTGTGTGCCCGCCAGCGCCAGTTGGCCGTCGAGCCGCACCGCGTCCACCGCATCGGCCATCTGATCGGGATCGACCCCATCAGGCTGCAGTCCCATCAGGCCGGCGACGACCGCGCGGTCGGTGCCGTGGCCGATGCCGGTGGCCGCCAGCGAGCCGTACAGGCGCACCTGCACGCGCCGCGCTGCGCCCAGCAGGCCGGCCTGCGCCGCCGCCTGCACAAACGCGTGGCCCGCGCGCATCGGCCCCACGGTGTGCGAGCTGGAGGGGCCGATGCCGATCTTGAACAAGTCGAGGGCGCTGATGGTCATGCGGGTGCCTTTGAATGGGCGCAGTCTACGTCGGTGCGCCGCGCGCCGAGCCACATGGCCACGAGGCGCGGCCAGGGGCTGCCGCGTAGAATCACGCCTTCGCCCCGCATTCTTTCAACAGCCTCTGGACAGATACCATGAACCGCTGCTCGAAATCCATCGTCACTTCGATTTTCATAGCTGCTGGCGCTTGCCTGATAAGCGCTGGAGCACTGTTTCATTCAGAAGCGCAGGCGCAGCGCATGTTTCCGCAAAAGGTGCAGCGCGGCAAGATCACCTTCACCGGCACGCGTGAGGTGATGTTGAACGACCGCCCCGAGCGCCTGGCACCCGGCGTGGTGGTGCGCAACGAGCGCAACACGGTCGCGCTGACCGGATCACTGCGCGGCAATTCGTTCACCGTCAACTACCTGCGCGACCCGATGGGCCTGGTGCGCGAAGTCTGGATCTTGACCCCCGCCGAGGCCGAGCGCCCGGTGCGCGGCCAAGCGATGATGACCGAGCGCGAGACGCCGGTTTACGCCAACTGACGCGTGCCGCGCGGCGCGCCGCCGTGCTTTTCTCTTTTTGCCGGCGCTGACCGGCCACTGTGCTTTTCACCCGGAGACACCCATGTCCCGCAAAGTTTTCATCAAGACCTTCGGCTGCCAGATGAACGAGTACGACTCGGACAAGATGGCCGATGTGCTGGGCGCCGCCCAAGGCTACGAGACGACCGACGACCCGGAAGCGGCCGACCTGATCCTGTTCAACACCTGCTCGGTGCGTGAGAAGGCGCAGGAGAAGGTGTTCAGCGATCTGGGCCGCGTGAAGCACTTGAAGCAGAAGGGCGTGCTGATCGGCGTCGGCGGCTGCGTGGCCAGCCAGGAGGGCGAAGAGATCATCAAGCGCGCGCCCTATGTCGACGTGGTGTTCGGGCCGCAAACCCTGCACCGCTTGCCGGAGCTGCTATCGCAACGAGAGCAACAGCAACGCCCGCAGGTGGACATCCGCTTTCCCGAAATCGAGAAATTCGATCATCTGCCGCCGGCGCGCGTGGACGGCGCCAGCGCCTTTGTCTCGATCATGGAAGGTTGCTCCAAATACTGCAGCTACTGCGTGGTGCCCTACACGCGCGGCGAAGAATTCAGCCGTCCGTTCGATGACGTGCTGACCGAGGTGGCCGGCCTGGCGGATCAGGGCGTGAAGGAGGTGACGTTGCTGGGCCAGAACGTCAACGCGTATCGGGGCCCTATGGGAGACAGCGGCGAAATCGCCGACTTCGCGTTGCTGATCGAGTACGTGGCCGAAATCCCCGGCATTGAGCGCATCCGCTACACCACCAGCCACCCCAACGAGTTCACGCCGCGCCTGATCGAGGTGTACGGCAAGGTGCCCCAACTCGTCAGCCATCTGCACCTGCCCGTGCAGCACGGCTCGGACCGCATCCTGATGGCGATGAAGCGCGGCTACACAGCGATGGAATACAAGAGCATCATCCGCAAGCTGCGCGCCGTGCGGCCGGACGTCAGCATCAGCAGCGACTTCATCGTGGGTTTTCCGGGCGAGACCGATCAGGACTTCGACAAGATGATGAAGCTGATCGACGACGTGGGCTACGACGCCAGCTTCTCGTTCATCTTCAGCCCGCGCCCCGGCACCCCGGCCGCCAACCTGGCCGACGACACGTCGCACGAAGTGAAGCTCAAGCGTCTGCAGCACCTACAGGCCGTTGTCGAAGAAAACGTACGCGCCATCAGCGCCAGCCGCGTCGGCAGCACGCAGCGCATCTTGGTCGAAGGGCCGTCACGCAAGAATGCAGCCGAACTGATGGGTCGATCGGAATGCAACCGGATCGTGAATTTCGATGCGGGCTCCGACCGAGGACAGCTCGTCGGTCAGATGATTGATGTGCTCATCACCGAAGCGCTGCCGCATTCCCTGCGCGGGCGCGTCATCGGGGACGCGAA